>DAOTXP010000282.1:0-10013 GCA_034435275.1 Anaerolineales bacterium
GGAAGATTTTTAGTGTTACCTGCATAATGTCCTCTTGGATGCCGTCATTGCGAGCGGGCGCACGGTGCGGGCGTATCGAGACCAAGCGAGCGAAGCAGTCTCCGCGTTCCAGAAGGGGATTGCTTCGGGTGGTTTCGATACGGCGGAAGAACACCGCCTACTCGAGCACCCTCACAATGACGAGTGATTAGTAGACTCTCGCCTTCGGCTGATACTTCGTGATCGCCACCGGCTTGTAGCCGATCACCGTCCTGCCGTCCTTCTTCCACGCCAGCGTATGCTTCAGCCAGTTCTGGTCGTCGCGGTCGGGATAGTCCTCGCGCGAGTGGCCGCCGCGCGATTCGGTTCGATTCAACGCACATTCGGTGACCACTTCCGCGATGTCGAGCATGTTGCCCAGTTCCCAGGCGTTGAGCAGTTCGGTGTTGAAGATGCGTCCCGTATCGGTCACGCGTACGTGCTTGAAACGCTCCTTCAACTCGCGGACTTTTTCGAGCGCCGCCTGCATCCCTTTTTCGCTGCGATAGATGCCGACGTCTTCGAACATGACCTTCTTCATCTCGGTGGAAATATCGAACGCGTTCTCCCTGCCCGACCCGTTCCCGAGCGCTTCGAAGCGGGACCGCGAGTCTGCCTCCGCGTCGGCGGGCAGTTCCTGCCAGTCGGCGTTCTTCACGTACTCTGCGGCCTTGAGCCCTGCATACTTCCCGAAGACGACCAGGTCGAGCAGGGAATTCGTGCCGAGACGATTCGCCCCGTGGACGGAGACGCACGCGCACTCGCCCGCTGCGTACAGTCCGGGGAAGACCGTGTTCTGGCTGTCGATCACCACTTCGCCGTATTTGTTGGTCGGGATACCGCCCATCGTGTAATGCGCCGTCGGCTGGATGGGCATCATCTGTGTGATGGGGTCCACGCCGAGATAGACGCGGCAGAAGTCAATGATGTCGGGCAGTTTTGCCAGCACTTCCTCGCCCGTGATGGTGTACGGCGAGCCGTCGGGATTCGTGCGTCCGTCCAGCGCGGCATATTTGATGACCGATTCGGGCCGCACGTCGAGGTAGACATAATTTTGTCCGTTCACGCCGCGCCCCTCGCGGATTTCCGTATAGATGGCGCGCGAGATCACATCGCGCGAGGCCAAATCCTTGACCGTGGGCGCGTACTTGGGCATGAAACGTTCGCCCGCGCCGTTGATGAGAACCCCGCCCTCGCCGCGCACGCCTTCGGTGATGAGGATGCCGAGTTTGTAAATGCCCGTCGGATGGAACTGGAAGAATTCCATGTCCTCGAGCGGCAGGCCGCGGCGCAGGAAGATCGCCGCGCCATCGCCCGTGTACGCGTACGCGTTGGAGGTCACTTCGAAGATGCGGCCATGTCCGCCCGTGGCGAAGATGACAGCCTTTGCATGAAACGTATGCAGTTCGCCCGTCGAAAGTTCCACCGCGACCGCGCCCGCGGCTTTTCCATTGACAAGCAATAAATCCAAAACTTGGTATTCATCATAGAACGTGACGTTGTTCTTCAAGCATTGCTGGTATAGCGTTTGCAGGATCATGTGACCCGTGCGGTCCGCGGCGTGACAGGCGCGTCGGACGGGCTTGCCGGTCTCGTTGTTGGTGTGCCCGCCGAAGGGCCGCTGGGAAATGCGGCCGTCGGGCGTGCGGTCGAAGGGCAGGCCCATGTGTTCGAGTTCGAGGATGGCCTGCGGAGCCTCCTCGCACATGAACTGGATGGCATCCTGGTCGCCGAGATAATCCGAGCCTTTGACCGAATCGTAGGTGTGCCATTCCACGCGGTCCTCTTCGAGGTTGCCGAGCGCCGCGCTGATGCCGCCCTGCGCCGCGCCGGTGTGTGAGCGGGTGGGATAGAGTTTGCTGATGACGGCGGTCTTGGCGGTGCGTGAAGCGTAGAGACCCGCCATGAGCCCCGCTCCGCCTGCCCCGACAACGACTACGTCAAATTGATGAACGTTTGCCATGAATTCTCCTGATTAAACACAAAGGACACAAAGGTCACGAAGGTTTACGTGGAAGGGCTTGGTGACTTTTATACCTTGTGTGATGATTAGGTTAAACAACAATTCGTTTGATGCCGCTGTCCCTCAAATGAGGAACGTTGAAGTTGATGAGAAAACCAAGACGAACTTTACTCAGACGAAGATAAGTGATCAGTTGCGCCTCAAATACTGGATTCATCTTTTCCACGGACTTCAGTTCAGCAATGACACATTTCTCAACCAAAGTGTCGATCCGCAACGCGGATTCAAGTTTTACTCCTTCGAACATGATCGGAAGTTTTACCTCCGTCTCAACCAGCAGGCCGCCAGTCTGAAGAACGTGCTTCATTGCCGTTTGATAAACCGATTCGAGCAAGCCTGGTCCAAGCACAGTATGTACTTTGTAGGCCGCGTCGAGCACCAATTTTCCAATTCTTTCTGTTTCTGGAGGAATAGGCAGATAAATCTTCTTCGGAGATTTCAGCATATCCGCTCTTCTTCCATCTTCCTTGGCCTCAAACAAGGTCAGGGAAATTCCTCTTGCCTTAACTCAACCAACCTTTGTGTCCTTCGTGTCCTTTGTGTTTAAGGCTTTACGAAGTCCACAACACATACAACCCAATGCCGATCATCGTCAGCATGAAGACGATGCTGATCAAGCGGACAATGTTCCGCCCGCGCGGGCTGACGATGTAATCGTCCGCGATGACGACCAGTCCGTGCACGCCGTGTGCCACCGCGACCAGCAGCAACGCGCTGGCTGTCAGCCTCCAGAAGGTTGTTGACCACGGCGCCAGGTCGGGCACGTCCGTGCTTTGCACGTGCGTGGAGTTGGGCATGAAGCCCCAGCGCATCACGTCTGCGAAATTCATTTGATTCCGCGCCCCCATCACCAGCGCGCCGAGGACAGCGAAGAGAATCAGTGCGTACATGGCAAGTGCTGACAGACGCGTAAAGATCCACATCAGCATTTCAAAATTCAGTCCGCGTTTCGTGAGGGGGAGACTTCTTGATTTGGTCGCCATGTTAAACTCCCAGCGCCGTCTGGATGATGACGATGACCGCGATGCCGTACAAGGGTATGAAGACCGCCCATTCCACCCAGATGGCTTCACGCGAGTAGTCGAGCAGTTTCGGCCACAGGTCCAGGATGGTGATGCGCAGTCCGTTAATCGCGTGGAACAGCGCGCAGAAGAAGATAAAGATCTGGAAGAGCCAGTGCTCGTAAACGTCGTTCAGAAAGCCGCCGATGTTCCCGCCCAAAAATGATGCCAGGATATGAACGGTGATGAAAATTGCCATTCCCAGCCCGCCGATGCGGTGCAGGACGAAGGTCAGCATCGGCCCCTGTCCCTTGTAGCGTAAACCCGCAGCCAGGCTGACATTCCTTTTTAAACCCATCTACGCCTCCTTGCGAATGTTTTCAGGAACCAGGTTTCTCGAAGAAACCCGGTTCCTGAGGAGATGACTTATTATCTCATCCGACTTTCTCTGAATAAAAGTGACAATACTCATGGGTTATTAGTTTCAGACTTCCTCTAATAAAGTGGACGCAGACCCGTATAATCCATTTTATTTGTGATAAGTCGTATAATTCTAATCGATATTCCATCGAGTGTCATTGCAAACTGCATTTGCCCAGGAGGTGTGCATGTCTGGCACGAAACATGTCAGTCGGCGCGATTTTATCAAGATGACCACCGCCGCGGTCGGCGGGATCATCACGGTGGCGGTTGGCCTGCCCGCAGTGGGATACCTGCTGGCGCCTGCCCTGCGTGAGAACAAAGCGGGAAAACCCGTCGCTGTGGGCAAACTGGAGGAGATTCCGGTCGGCACGCCCTACCCGTTTTCGTTCACGGTCACGAGCGTCAACGGCTGGGAGCGCACCGCCAGCAATTTCGGCGGGTTCATCCTGCGGCGGTCGGAAGATCCGGAAGACATCCTCATCCTGTCCAGCCGCTGCACGCACCTGTCCTGCCGCGTGAACTGGAACGCCGAGGCCGACGCCTACCTGTGTCCCTGCCACGACGCGAAGTTTTCCAAAGAGGGGAAAGTGCTCGACGGTCCGCCCCCCGAACCGCTGGGACGCTTCGAGTTCGAGGTCGCTGAAGACGGCACGGTCGTCATCGTCCCGGTCGAAGTGAAGGAGGGTTGAGATGGCGGGCTTGTGGAAAAAAATCTTCGGCTGGCTGGATGAACGCCTCCATCTGACGGGCATGTACCAAAACCTGCTCGACCGCCCCGAACCGCGAGGCAACTGGTGGAACACGCTCGGCTCGGCCAGCCTGTTCCTGTTCGTTATGCAGGGACTAACGGGCATTTTTCTCACCGTTTATTACACTCCCTCCCCCGATCACGCCTACGATTCGATCCAGTACATCATGAACGGCGTGGCCTTCGGCTGGCTGATCCGCGGCCTCCATCACTGGGGTTCGTCGTTGATGGTCATCGTGGTCTTCATCCACATGCTGCGCGTCTTCGTGACCGCCTCGTTCAAATATCCGCGCGAACTGACCTGGCTGATCGGCGTCGGCCTCCTGCTTGCCACGCTCGGCATGGGCTTCACCGGCTATCTCCTACCCTGGCATCAGATGGCCTACTGGGCCACCACCGTCGGCACGCAGATCGCGGGGACGGTTCCCTTCCTCGGCGAGTTCATCCTCAAGTCCCTGCGCGGCGGTCCGGACCTGAGCGCGCTCACGCTCCAGCGCTTCTTCGCGGCCCACATCTGGATGCTCCCCGCCGCCCTGGCGGGACTCATCGGCGTGCATCTGTACCTTATGATCAAGCATGGCGAGTCGCACTATCCGACGAAAGAAGATTAGCCGTCTTTTTTCATCTTTCCTTCCCCTGAGAAGAAAGACGAAAGAGACCTCGCACTTCCCCTCCTCGAAGGAATGCAAAGCATGAACGACGAAACAAAAAAGCAAATCAACGAACGTTACGAGCGTGAACTCCAGCGCGGCGAGCGCTTCTGGCCCGACAGTATTTTCAAGGATGTCATCGCCTCGCTTGGCATCTTTGTCCTGCTCCTTCTTCTCGCTACCTTCGTCGGGGTGGAGAATTCCCCCAAGGCCGATCCGAGCGACACCTCCTACGTCCCGCGCCCAGAGTGGTATTTCCTCTTCCTCTTCAAGTTCCTCGCGCTCTACGGTCAAATCCCCGTGCTCGGCAAGATCGAATGGATCGCCACCGTAGTCGTCCCCGGCCTGGCCATTCTCCTGCTCACCCTCCTGCCCTTTATCGAAAAATCCCCGCGGCGTTATTACACGCGCCGCATGTTGCCGCTCACCCTCATGAGCATCCTGGTGGTGAACATCATCCTGCTGACCCTGATGGCCGACATCCCCACCGTCTCCGAAGACGGCTCGACCCTGCTCGGCACGCTCCAGACCCTCGCGGGATTGCTCATCCCCGGCGTGACCATGGCCGCGCTGGTTGTCATGGCCTATCTGTTGAAATCCAACCCGGTCCGCCTCATGGCCTGGACCTCGGGCCTGGCCGCCGTTTCGATGATCGGATTCACGGCCGCGGTGCTCGCACTCGCTCCCGCGCCCGCTGTAGAAGAGACCGAAGTCGCTGTCACTCTCGTTGACCAGATCACCGCAGGACAGGACCTGTATTCCGTCCATTGCGCGGAGTGTCACGGCGACGATGGCAAGGTAACCGTCATCGAAGGCGTGGAGGGGCTGGAGGGCGAGGAGATCAGCGCCATCAACAGCCGTGATGTTCTGTACACGGTCAACGATGCCTCCATGGCCGAGATCATCGCCTATGGCCGCCCGGACGCGGGTATGAATCCCTTTGGCAAGGCCTACAACCCCGAGGGACTGTCCAAGAGTGAGATTGATTACATTGTCATCTTCATGCGCTACATGTGGGACGACCGCTTCGAAGCGCCGGTGATCCCCGAGTTGTTCCCGCCGCTTGCCGACGGAGAAGTGCCGTCCTATGACGTGCATATCGCGCCCATCGTCAAGCGTTACTGCATCTCCTGCCACCGCGCCGGCAAGGATAACAACGATTACCTGATGACCAGCTATGAGGAGATTCTCACCACCGGCGAAAACGCCGATCACAACATCATCGCCGGTGACGAGAACTCCTATCTGTTGCAGGTCATTCAGGGACATGCCATCATGAACCCCGAGAAGCCGGACGAGGAGTTGATCGGCGTCATGCCGCCCAAGAGCACCCTCAAGCCTAACGTAATTGATGTTTGGATCCGCTGGATCATGAACGGTATGCCGCAAACGGCGGAAGAGGCCGCCGCGCTCTTCGTCCCGCCGACGCCCGAAGTTACACCAGCGCCATAAATCAATTGGAACGAATCAAAAAGGCCGCCTCGCTCGAGACGGCCTTTTGCGTTCTATCGCCTGGATTTTTTCTTCGCGGGCTTCTTTCCTTTGGACGATTTCGCCGCAGCCTTCTTTGCGGTCTTCTTGACAGCCTTTTTGGCAGGCTTGGCCGGTTTCTTCGCGGTTTTCTTCGCAACAGCCTTCTTCCCCGCGGCCTTCGGCTTCTGACTTTCGACTTTTACCGGCTCCGGCGTCTTATCCATCCACGCGATGATCGCATCACCGAACTCCGAGCACTTCACTTCCTTCGCGCCGTCCATCAAACGGGCGAAATCGTAGGTGACGGTCTTCGCCGCGACTGCGCCTTCCATACCCTTGACGATCAAATCCGCGGCCTCGGTCCAGCCCATGTAGCGGAACATCATCTCGCCGGAGAGGATGACCGAGCCGGGGTTGACCTTGTCGAGGTCGGCGTACTTGGGCGCGGTGCCGTGAGTCGCCTCGAAGATAGCATGACCGGTCACGTAGTTGATGTTCGCACCCGGAGCGATTCCGATACCGCCAACTTGTGCGGCCAGGGCATCGGAGAGATAGTCGCCGTTCAGGTTCATGGTGGCGATCACATCGTAATCACGCGGGCGGATGAGGGTAAATTGAAGCGAAACGTCTGCAATGGAGTCTTTGATGAGAAGCATCTTCTTCCACTTGCCGTCGCCATGCGTATCCCACAACTTCAACGCTTCTTCCACTTCGGCTTTGATATCGCCCTGCTGTGCGGGACTCATCATATCGAAGCCGGGATCGATCATCCTGGCGTTATCCTCCACCGATAGGTTCGCATCCTTTTCCTTGTTGCCAAGGATCCAGGACTCACGCTCTGTCACAATCCGATCACGGAACTCACGCTTGGCGAGCGCATAGCCCCAATCCTTGAATGCGCCTTCAGTGAACTTCATGATATTGCCCTTATGCACAAAGTTCACGCTCTTGCGGTTATTATCCAATGCCCACTGGATGGCGGCGCGGATAAGACGTTCAGTCCCCTCCACAGAAACTGGCTTGATGCCAATGCCCGCTGTATCGGGGAAGCGCATCTTGGCATATTCCTTCGGGAAGGCTTCCTTGAATAGTTCCTTGAATTTTTTATTCTCATCCGTTCCATTGGCAAACTCGATGCCGGTATAAATATCTTCTGTGTTCTCGCGGAAGATGACCATGTCCACGTATTCGGGATGAAGCACCGGCGAAGGCACGCCCTTGTACCAACGCACGGGCCGCTGACAAACGTACAGGTCCAGGAGTTTGCGAAGCGTCACGTTAAGGGAACGGATTCCGCCGCCGATGGGAGTCGTGAGCGGACCTTTGATTCCCACCAGAAATTCCTGAAATGCCTCCACAGTTTCATCGGGCAGCCAATTCTGAAACAACTTGAACGCCTTCTCGCCTGCGTACACCTCCATCCAGTGGATCTTGCGCTTGCCGCCGTACGCCTTCTCCACCGCCGCATCGAACACACGGGCAGACGCGCGCCAGATGTCGCGCCCGGTGCCGTCGCCCTCCACGAATGGAATGATGGGATGATCTGGAACCTGTAACTTCCCATTTCGAATTGAAATCTTTTCCCCGCCCTCGGGGACCTTGACGTTTTGATATGCCATCTTTCTGTTCTCCTTGCGAAAATGATGCGCGGGATTATATCATCCGCCTCGCATTGACCTGAGTGACGATTGTCATCCCTTTTTGGGATGCCCGGCGTCGCGCGCAGACCGGCGCCCTCCCCGTTTCACGGCTTCATCCTGCCCTTGACATCCCCCCGAATCGGCGTAAAATTCGCCGCAATGTCTGGACATTCCTTATTCAAACGATTGATCCGCCCGCATTTCTTTGGAGTGCCCGTCTCCCATTTTCAAAGCCCTGAGAGTCGCTTTTAGCGGCTCTCTTTTTTATCCCTGCCCGACTGATACCTGACACTGAAACACTTGACACTTGAAACTTGGAGCCCCCATGCTCGTACTCCCCGGCCTGATAGACCCTCACGTCCACGTGCGCGAGCCTGGACAAACCCACAAAGAAGACTGGGACACCGTCACCCAAGCCGCGCTCGCCGGCGGCGTGACCACCATCCTCGCCATGCCCAACACCAAGCCGCCCATCTTCGACGCATCTACCCTCGACCTCGCCCTGAACGCCGCCAAATCAAAAGCCCGCTGTGACTACACCCAATTCCTCGGCGCGGGACCCGACAACGCCGATACCGTTGCAGCCCTTGCACCCCAAGCCGCCGGGCTGAAAATGTACCTCGACTCCACCTTTGGCGAACTCCGCCTCGACGACATGACCTTGTGGATGCCGCACTTCGAAAAATTCCCAAAAGATTACCCCATTGTCCTGCACTCCGAATCCCGAACCATGGCGGCAGGGATTCTCTTCGCCGCCGTCTATGACCGCCCCGTCCACATCGCACACGTTTCGCTCAAAGAAGAAATCCTGCTCATCAAAGCCGCGAAGGAACGCGGAATCAAAGTGACGTGTGAAGTCTGTCCGCATCATCTATTTCTAACCGCAGACTCCTCCTCTCCCACTCTGGGAGAGGGGCGCAGGGGTGAGGGCAGGCGTGAAGTCCGCCCGCGCCTCGCCAGCAAAGAAGATGTGGAAGCCCTCTGGCAAAATCTCGATGTCATTGACTGCTTCGCCACCGACCACGCCCCGCATACCCTGGCAGAAAAAGACGCGGACAATCCTCCCCCCGGCTTTCCCGGTTTGGAAACCTTACTGCTTTTATTGCTCACCGCAGTGGACGATGGACGGTTGACCATTGACGATGTAATCCAAAAATCCGTCATCAACCCGCGTAGGATCTTCCGCCTCCCCGAACAACCCGAAACTTGGGTCGAAGTGGACGAGACCGCCGAATACGAAATCAAAGCCGCTGACCAATTCACCCGCTGCGGCTGGACGCCGTTCGAGGGGTGGAAGGTCAAGGGCAGGGTGAGAAAAGTTGTTCTGCGCGGCAAAGTTGCTTTTGAAGATGGAAAGATATTAGTTCAACAAGGTTTTGGCAAGAATATGAGGAAGTAGTAATGATGCAAAACTTCACCGACGTAAAACTCGAAATCTTCGTACCCCAGGATCACGCCATGAAACTCGCCGACGCGCTTTCGGAGATCGGCGTGGGCGTGATTGGTAACTACGATCACTGCGTCGCGCTGACGCCCGTGCGCGGATTCTTCCGCCCGAGGGAAGGCGCAAACCCATTCGAAGGAAAGGTCGGCGAACTCAATGAAGCGGCGGAATACAAACTTGAAGTCAATTGCAGGCGCGAGTTGGTGACTGAAGCACTCAAGGTCATCAAACGCATCCATCCCTACGAAGAGCCGCTGACCAATGTCATTCCGCTGGCAAATCACCTGTTTGGGTGAGGCGAATGCCCCTCGTAACACATCGTCCCCTTATGGGAGAATCAGCCTCACCCGAAGAAAGAAGCGTGGTCTCGATATGCCCTTCGCAAAAACCGCTCAGGGCTACTCGACCACCAGTCTCCAATCTCCAACCTCTAATCACCAATTACCAATTACCAGTCACCAACCAAGGAGTACAAATGCCCACCCAATCCCCCTCCCCCTATCTGCCCTTCGGCGAAAACAAAAACGCCGCGTGGTATGGCAAGGACATCATATCCGTCAAACAGTTCAACCGCGCCGATTTGGAATACATCT
>DAOTXP010000283.1:0-3661 GCA_034435275.1 Anaerolineales bacterium
AAACGCCGAGTTCACGCGCTGGACGGGCGCCTGCGCGGTCTTGCTGCCGCGCTTCGGTTTATGCGACTGCGGCGCGTGTGCAAGATAATCCTGTTCAATCTGACGGGCAAGTGAACTCGCCAGCAAGCCGCCCTGCACTGCGAGGCAACTCAGCCCGCCCGTTGTGAGACCCGTAACGAACGCCACGACGATCTGGCTCCATAGGCCCGTGCCAACAGCAATCGCCGCGCTGCCTTCGCCCTGTGACTGGAACAGGAGCATGGAAAAGGCAATTCCCAGGAACACCACACCGAGCGTAATGACAACCACAGGGTCAACGAGCGGATTTTGTCCTTGTCGTGAAGGCATGCAACCTCATAGCAATAAAAATATTGGGCAAATATACCACTAAACACAACGCTTCGCGACCCAATGGGCAACCCAGGGCCCGGAGGCCTGTTCTGGCTTGCCGCCTGCAAGAAATATTCGATTTCAGGAATTTAGTTTTCAGGGAATCCAATTGGACAGCACGTTCACAACGAAATCAGGATTCGCAGGATCATTCGTTACCAAATGAACCGCGAAGTTGTGCGGGCCGTCCATGCCCTCGTGCATCATAAACACACTGGATTGGATCATTGTGCTTTCACCAGGCTGGAGCGCCATCGAACCGATGGTCAGACGCGGCGGTCAGCACCCCTCCACGACTTCGATATACGGCTCTTCCTTGAAACGCAGCGTGCCGTTGCCCGTGTTGGTGACTTTGATGGCGAAAGTCTTCTCCACGTTGAATTTTACGTCGCCAAAGTCAATCACCTGCTGATCCACGGCGATGGACGGCGTTCCGCCGCCGTCTCCCCCGCCCTGCCTGGCAAGGAGGATCGCGGCGGCAATCAGCAAAATCCCGCCGAATGCCACAAGCGGCCAGGGAAAACTCCTCCGTTGTTTCTTGAACTTTTTCCTGCTCATCGAATTTCTCCTTGATATTCGAATTGAAATGAATAGATGTAAGCGATCAAATCCCAGATTTGTTCCTCGGTAAAAATCGAGCCCCACATGGGCATGCCCGTCCCCATGCCGCCGCGCAGGATTTTCCCCTGTAAGAGCGCGGGGCTCGCCCCAAGCATCCGCGCTGGGTCGGTGAAATCAACGGGCGTTTGCATCATCATTTCATCCGCCCCTTCCATCGCCTGCATGGACGATTCTCCCGCGGCTTGCAGGTCATCCGCAAAGACGCCATCTCCCGCGCCGTTTTCGCCGTGACAGGCGGCGCAATTCCGGGCGTAGAGTTGCTGTCCATTCGCCAGGGAGTCGGGCGTGGTATTCGATTGCCAAATGTACGCGACCACGTCCCAGCGTTGGGATTCGGCGAGGGGTGTGTTGGGCAGTTCATCAAATGCTTGATAGGGCGAATGCGCGCGATAATAATCTGTTGACAGGTCAATTGATAACTTAGTCGCTAACTTTTGTCCGTTGATTGCCGATGGCTGACTGCTTGGGATAACGGGCGCGTCGTGCGGGAGATCAAGGTTGAGGCCGAGGGAAACATACAGCGGCGCGGAAGCAGGCTCGGGGTCCGAAGAAGAACCGCTGACTTCAATCGTTCCGCGCATGCGCCAGTGATTCAGTCCGCACCAGCGCGTGCAGTAGAAGGTGTAAATTCCCGGCCGTTCGAAGGTCAAAGCGACATCCGTGATTTTGCCTGGCTCGATGTCCACCGCCTGCATCTCCATTTGACCGACGGCAAAGCCATGCATGACATCGTCGGAGGTGAGTCTCAAATGAAGCGGCTCGCCGACTTCCGCGCGTATGACATCGGGACTCCAGCCGCCGTTCTCCGCCATGCGCGCGTGGATGAGCGGGGTGCGCGTCCCAAGGAACAACGGCGCGCCAACCGCCCCGACAACTGCCGCCGTTATCAAAATGCGCGTGAGGAGTTCCGAGCGTTTCATACCAATAACCAGAGCATAATCCATGTGGCAATGAGACAATAAACAACAACGGGGAGGGAGGATCCTTTTGCTTCGCCCGCGGCCTTCTGCGCCGTTCGCGTTGACCAGACCAACCCGCCCACGAGCGCTAACGTTTGCGCGGGCGCGAGAACGGATGTGAGCACAGGCTGCCATGCGGCATTGGCGGTGCCGAATAAATTCCAGCCAAGCCCAAGCGGATCGGAGAGCGCGATGAGAATGTAGGAAGCGTTGGTGAGAACAAACGACAAACTGAAGGCGACCCAAAACATCAAGCCGAGAGGGATGAGGGAAGCCGAGAGGATGGCAAATCGTTTCTTGAAGGCGCCGCGGTTTTCAAAACGTAAAACGCAAAGCGCAAAAAGGGATGGCATGATGACGAAAACGATTCCGAGAAACAGCGCCGTGTACACGAACCACGCGCTGGAGCCGACGCTGTAGGCCGCGTCCTTGAGCGCGCCCCACGGACCGAGCAGGACGCCCGCGTAGACCATCGCGGAGCCGAGCATGATAAAGGCTTTGAAGGCTTCGTCCATTCGTGTGGAAGGCTTGGCGAGATCAGCCGAAAACGGACGGAGATTTATGGCAATGTTATCGTGCGGACAGGCGCGGATACATTCCACGCACAGGCCGCAATAGGTGTTCTTCGTCAAGCCGCCAGGGAAGACATCCCACGGACAGCCGTAGCCTGCGGACGAGCCGTTATAACAAGGCTTGCCTTCACACTTCACGCAGGTTTGCTTGTCTTTGATACGTAATTCCATCGGAGCGGTTTGCGAATACAGGCCGATAAATCCACCAACGGGACAAAGGTAACGACAAAAGGCGCGGCGCTCGAAGACCATGCTCAGTCCGATCGCGGCTAAGAGCATGGCGGCAAGGACGATGGCGGTGATATTTGGGGTTGTCAGTAACACTCTGCTAAAAAGAGCAAGCAAAAGAAACGAAGTATTTTGCAGCCAGATATTCCGCAGGAATTTGGGCCAACGCAGGTTGAGCCGCTTCGGCTTTTTATCTGGCGGATTTAATACCGCGCCGCGCTGCAACCATTCCCCTGGAAGCGGAATCGGGCAAACCGCGCACCAGCCGCGCCCGAAGAAAGGAACAGCGACGAGTATCAGAATTGCCCACCATGCGATCCACACGAAGACAATGCCAAAGTTGCGACTCCCGACTGGCGTGCCGATCAGCCCCGCGAGGATGGCGAAGATGTATCCGACCAGCATGACGATAAAGACTGCCAGTTGAGGGTAGCGGGTTTTGAGGGTGGATTTGAGGAGAGGCAGGCGGGTGAGTTCCATGCGAGTAATTGGTAATTCAGCGAGCAGTTATCAGTGCAGGGCGAGGAAAGAGCAGAAAGCCGATGACAGCGATGATAGAAAATCCAATTGAACGATAGAACCACTCATTTGTACCGACGGTCAACTTACCGATCATGAAGGGGTGCATTCCTCCGCAGGTGACGTTACACCGAAAGCGGAAGGAACCTGGTTTGTCCGCTGTAAAGGTCAACGTCGCGGACTGACCTGGGTCGGCTTCGACGGAGACATCGTAGCCATTCACGTAAAGCCCATGCACAACGTCGGTGCTGACGAGTTGGAGGGTCACAGTATCACCTGGGTTGACCCGCAACTCGGCGGGGGCGTAAGCAAACTGGCTGGCTTCGATTTTAAAAATGCGGGAAGCGGGTGAATGAGTGGAAGTGAAAGGAA
>DAOTXP010000284.1:0-4105 GCA_034435275.1 Anaerolineales bacterium
GTCGAACAAAAGCATGAAATCCACGCGCGACCGTATCCTGCAGACCCTCTTGCGCCGCCCGCGTACTACCATCAATGAACTGGCCGAGGCGGTAGGCATCAACCCCATTTCCGTGCGGCATCACCTGACCAACTTGCAAATGGAAGGCCTGGTGCAGTCCGAAGAGGAGCGCCACGGGGTGGGACGCCCGCGCCTGGTCTACGCGCTGACCGAAGAAGGGATGGAGCAATTTCCCACCCGCTACCTCCGCCTGACCACGCGCCTGCTGGCGCAGATGAAAGAGTCGATGCCCGAGCCGCTGGTCAGCAAATTATTCTCACAGGTAGCAGAGGACCTCGCCGCCGATTATTCAGAACAGATGAAAGGCTTGAACATGGAAGAGCGGTTGGAGGCCGTAAAAGAATTACTGGCACAGGAAGGCTTCACCGTGGAATGGGAAAAGAAAGATGACCAGTATCAGATCCACGAAATTTCCTGCCCGTATTATCAGATAGGTGTTACGCATCCCGAAGTCTGCACAGTGGACCAGACATTGATCTCGAAAATGCTGGCTGTTCCTGCTGAAAAAGTCCAGTGCATCCTGAACGGCAATGCACATTGCACATACGTCGTGCAGGCAGGCAGTAGAAACTAACCCGCTCATCGAGGCGGTATCTCATAGAGGTTTTGATGGCTGAAGAAACAATCCCCAACCAAATCCAATGGACCATACACGAAACTCATCCAGAAGCGGTGGAAAAGCTTCGCGCCAAGCTGTCGGAGGTGATCGACCCAGAGATCGGCATGAACATCATCCAGCTTGGATTGATCCGCAACGTTGAGATCGAAAACGGGATGGGCCGCCTGAAGATGATCCTGACTACTCCATTTTGCCCCTATGGCCCCGCTATGATCGAGATGACCAAGGCCAAGGCCATCGAAGGATTGGATATGCCTGTAACCATTGAAATGGGCATGGAGATGTGGGACTTTTCGATGATGGAAGACCCGTCTGCGCTGGATTGGGGTATGTACGCGTAATTACAAATGCAGTAGACATAGAACCAGAGCGGTCACCGTGACCGCTCTGGTTTTTTATTCATCCTTCGCGAAGTGCATGTTGCCCGATCGATCCCCTTCCGAAAAATCGGACAGCACGATCAATGCATTGACGACCGCCCCGCCCGGGTTGCGCCACTTGTGGCGCAGGCGCGCCGCAAACAGCAGGCTGTCACCGGGTTCAAGCAGGTATGCCTGATTCTCCACCTGATACTCCAATGTGCCGCGCAGGCAAAAGACAAATTCGTGCCCGGTGTGAACCATGGCATTGGGACCGCTCGACCCGCCGTTCTCCAGGGTCAGGACAAACGGCTCCACACGACCGAGGAATTGTTCACCCCCAAGTCCTTCCCAGACGCCGCGCAGGAAGGATACGCGCGGGCGCTCCGCACTTTTCATAAAAACAATCGACTGCCTGGCGGCCTGCTCGCCAAAAAAGGCAGTAATGGGCAGGTCCAAGGCATCCGCGAGTTTATACAGTGTGCTTACAGAAGGGCTGGTCTTGCCGCGCTCGATCATGCTCAGGGCATTCGCGGACAGACCGCTTTTCTGAGCCAGGCCGCGCATGGAAATCCGCCGCTCCCCGCGCAATTCGCGCAGGCGGCCTCCTACATTAACTGAAGGTGCGCTTTTATCAAACATCGCTGCTGTCCTTTGCCTCACTCTCGAAAGCGTAGAAACTGTGCGAATCCTATCACAGAAATAACGAAGTTTTAATGTGCCATTAATTGTGACATTTTGCACATAATTTTATGACATCGCGCACTAATTGACCGTACAACTAAATGTTACGATTGCGTCGCAATTGCATATATGCAATTATATACATATAGGTAACAAGCATGGTAACCCCTTCCCTCGCCCAGGAAGTTTCACAACTCGAAGCCGAATTATGTTTTGCGCTGGCGGACCCGACACGGATCCTGATGCTATACGTGCTGGACGAAGGTCCGCTCAATGTGACGGAAATCAGCACAACACTGGGAGTGACCCAGCCTACCGCCTCGCGTCACCTGAAAATCCTGCGCGAGCGCGGGCTGGTACGCCCCGAGCGGCATGGAACCATCATCAAATACCATCTGAACGATCAGCGCATCATCCAGGCGCTGGACTTGTTGCGCAGCGTCCTACGCGACCGGCTGGTAGCCCGTGCCAGTCTGATGGACGAAATCAATGAAACAAATGCATAAATCTTCCTTGAGGAGAGCGCAATGAAGAACAAGAGACTCGGCTGGATCATAGGGCTCATCGGGATTCTTGTTGTAATCATCGTCCCGCTGACAATCTTTTGGCCGAAAAGCGAAGCGGCCAAAAAGAATCCCTACGATTACCTGCCCACCCATCCCATCCATACAGAACACAAAGACATTGTCAAAGGCCCGTTCGAGACCGGCCAGGATGTGACCCGGGCCTGTCTCGAATGTCATCCCGACGCCGCAGATCAGGTCATGCACACGACGCACTGGACTTGGGAGAGCGAAACCTTCAACGTGCCCTGGCGCGATGAGCCGATCACAATCGGCAAGATCAATCAGATCAATAACTTCTGCATCGGCACGCAGGGCAACGAAAACAAATGTATGACCTGCCATACCGGCTACGGATGGGAGGCAGGCAAAGAGTCCGTATTGCAAAACGCCGAAAACGTGGACTGCCTCGCCTGCCATGCCGATACTTCAACATACGCCAAAGGCATCTTTGGTAATCCTGCCGAAGGCATTGACCTGCTGGCCGCGGCCCAGTCCGTACGTACCCCCACGCGCGATAACTGCGGCAAATGTCACTTCGATGGAGGCGGCGGTAACGGCGTCAAACACGGCGACCTTGACGAAAGCCTGTACTTCCCCTCCGAAAACCTCGACGTGCACATGGGGCGACTGGACTTCCAGTGCGTGGACTGCCATCGAACCGAAGACCACGTTATCAAGGGACGGATGGTCGCGGACAATTACACTGTTGACCCAGCCGAGCAAGTGGCCTGCACCGACTGTCACGATACGAAGCCGCACACTGACGAGCGCGTCAACCTGCATATCGAGTCGGTGGCGTGCCAAACCTGTCACATCCCGGCCATCGCCTTGAAAGACCCAACCAAGATTATCTGGGACTGGTCCACCGCAGGTCAGGACCGCACCGACGACCATTTCACCTACTTGAAGATCAAAGGCTCGTTCGTCTACGAAAAGAACTATCAGCCAACCTACCGCTGGTTCAACGGCAATCTGGAATACCGCTACCTGCTGGGCGATGAAATGGACCCGAGCAAGCCCACTTATATCAACCTGCCGGCCGGCGACATCAACGACGAGAATGCAAAGATCTTCCCCTTCAAACTGCATGTCGGAAAGCAGCCATACGACGCCGTCAACCAAATTCTTCTTCAGCCGCGCACCGCAGGCGACGGCGGCTTCTGGACCACGTTCGACTGGCAATCGGCTCTCGCGCTCGGCGCGCAGGATACGGGACTGCCCTTCTCCGGTCAGTACGGTTTCGCCGAGACCTGGATGTACTGGCCGACCACGCACATGGTCCAACCCAAAGAAAACGCCCTGCAATGCGATGCCTGTCACAGCGACAACGGCCGCCTCGACTGGGAAGCCCTGGGCTATCCCGGCGACCCGCTCGAATGGGGCGGCCGGGACCTGAGCCAGTAGTGGCGCGGAGGCAACCATGAAAAAACTCTCCATCAAACTCTTCGTGATCGGACTCGCGGTCGTTGGACTGGCCTTTGGCATCAACGCCGCATTCGCAAAACCCGCCGCCTCCGAGACCCGGGCCTCATCCATCCACCCAACCTTTCCTCTCCTCGACGAGGACGGCAATCACGTCTTGGACAGCGGAAAACCCGTATCCACCATGCGGACCTGCGGCGGAGACTGTCACAATACAGAATTCATCGTATCGCACTCGTATCACGCGGACCTCGGCCTGAGCGATTACGCCGCCAGCGCCGGGACATGGAACGCCTCGGACGGCCTGTTCGGCGAATTCGACCCGATCCTCTACCGCTACCTCTCGGCCCCGGGCGACGAACGCCTCGACATGAGCACCGCCGACTGGCTGATGA
>DAOTXP010000285.1:0-2074 GCA_034435275.1 Anaerolineales bacterium
GACAATTAATGCTCGACCAATTCCTGTTCATGCGTCCCCTCCCGGGCTGGTCGAATCACAAGACGCCGATTGACAATCTCTATCTCTGCGGAAGCGGTGTCCACGGCGGAGGGGGAGTCAGCGGGGCAGCGGGGCGAAATGCGGCGAAGGTTTTTTAATAAACGATTTCCGAGTCCGCTGCAAAAAGTCTTTAACACCATTTCATCCCACTTCCGTGATGATCGTGTTCTTCGCGCCCGCTTCCTTCAGCGACCTGGAAACTGCTTCCGCCAAATCAGGCTCGACCAGCGCGATCATATTCCCACCGCGCCCCCCGCCCGACAGTTTCGCGCCCAGCGCGCCCGCCGTCCGCGCGGCCTCGACCAGCCGATCCAGCTCCGGCGAGGAAACGGTCATTTCTTGCAGGAGCACGTGATTTTGATTCATCAGTTCGCCCAATGACTCCCATTCTCCCTTTTCTATTTTCTCTCTGGCCTGCTTCACGATATTTCCAACCTGATCGAACACCCTTTCCCACTTTGCTTTGTCCGCTTGCCATAATTTGCGGACATCGCCCACGGACTCTTTCGTCGGCGCGGGGATGCCCGTGTCACCGATGACAATGGTAAACGGTTGGCCCACTTTGAATGTTTCGGCCTCATATCCCGCCTCGTCTTCGCTGGCCCGTCTCGTCTCCGCTGCGCTCCGCTCGACGCGAGTTTCAGCGCGAGCGGGATGCTTGACGAAATAGACGGGTTTTGCATAAGTAATAACTGTATTGTCGATTCCCGAAGGCGTGCCGTGATGGAGTTTTTCGATCTCGAACGCGAACGCGTTGACCTGCTCATCGCTCATCGGATGATCGAGATGGGATGATAAGGCGCGCAGGAGGGCCACCGTCACAGCCGCGCCGGAGCCGAGCCCCGAGGCGACCGGGATGGTGGAATCGATTCGGATGTCGAGATTCGGAAACGGGGCAACGCGCGAGAGGAATAAAAAGTTATGAATAACGGAGGCAATCGGATGGTCGGAGGGAAGCGAGTTCAGTTCGGCGTGCAAATCCACGCGCGGGGCGTGGATCCAAATCCCAGCGTGGTCACTGTCCGAGACTTCGACATCCGCATGAACCTGCGTAACGGGCACGGCCAGCGCGGGACGTCCATACACAACGGCGTGTTCGCCGAACAGGATGATCTTGCCGGGGGCGGAGGCGGAGGTCACGAGATGTAGAAGATGATCAGTACGGTCAACCCCCAGAGTGCGATGGCCATTTGCAGGGGACGATCAGAGAGCACCAGGTCTTCGGGCGCGCCGCCGGTGTTCTGCACCTGCAGAAGATATTGATAGCGCATGACGGCGTAAATGATGAACGGGATGGTGAGCATCATCATGTGGTTCTCGGGCAGATTGACGGCGGAGAACGTGTACAGGCCGTAGGTGATGATGGTCATGCCGGAGGCCAGGGTGATCATCTGGTCGAGGAAGTTCAGGGTGTAGCCCTCCAGCACACGGCGCTGGTTGCCCGCCTGCGCGGCCAGTTCGGAGAGTTCGGCGCGGCGCTTGCCCGTCCCGATGAGCAGGGACAGGAACACGGTGAAAATGTAAATCCAGGGTGAGAAGCGCACCACGTCAATCAGCGCCACCCCGGCGGCCACGCGGATCACATAGAAGGAGGCCAGCACGATGATGTCCAGCAGGACGATGTGTTTGAGCCATTTCGAATAGGCCAGATTGAGGCCGAAATAAATCAGGGAAATGAGCGCAAAAACGGGCGAGAGCCAGTAAGCGACGGGCAGGAAAATGAGTACGATGACAATGGCGGACGCGAGGGCGGTGGGGACGGGTAGAGTCCCTGCCGCGATGGGGCGGTTGCGCTTCGTCGGATGCTGCCGGTCGGCCTCCGCATCGGCGATGTCGTTGATGATGTACACCGCGCTGGCCAGCAGGCTGAACGCGATCGCGCCCGCCACCGTGTGGAAGATGGCGTCGGTGTTGGTCAGTTTGCGGTCGAAGACCAGCGCGGCGAACAGGAACACGTTCTTCGCCCATTGTTTCGGGCGCATGGTTTTGAGCAGGGCTTTCAACATGGCGCAAT
>DAOTXP010000286.1:0-3899 GCA_034435275.1 Anaerolineales bacterium
TGAGAGTAATACTGGTGGAACCAAGATGATCAGAGAGTAGATAGTAGAGAGTAGTGCCTTTGCGCATTGCCACGCGGCTCGCTCCGGCCAGATAATACTTGGTTATCACGCCATTGTCCACCTGGTAGTGGGCGCCGACCCTTCGGCTTCGGGTCTCGATACGCCCCACGAACACGGGCTACTCGACCCTCCGCTCAGGGCAGGCTCCATACGTCGTTGTGCTTCCGACGACGGCTTTGACTTGTTTGCTCCTTCGGCTTCGCTCAGGGCAGGCTCTGGCATCGTAGGTGAAGGAGGCGCTGGCCGCGCCGGAGACGGAGATCAGTCTACTGGTATCAAGGAGCTTCAATCATCCAGCCTACGGGAATTGTATTTCGTGCAACCCATGCAGCAATTTTGTGCTCAATGTCAACGAATACGGAAGAATAAGAATTTCCGTCTCTAACGTTTATCAGAATCTGATTTCCATCAGGCGACCATACCGGCGTAGAGATTATTGATTCGCCACCGAGGCAATATGAAGTAACGAGCTGTGTCTTGGTGTCGAGAACTGTTAAGCGATCAATCAGAGAATTTTGACCGGCTGGGTCAGTTACGATGTCTGGCTTGGTCGCGAGCCAAAATGCAATCATATTGCCATCGGGCGACCATTCGTAACCACTTATAAAGACCTCTAAAAACTTGTTTGTTAGATACGTTAGACGAGAAATTTTTCCGCTTCGACTGACGCTATAAAGTTCCTCGTTCGAGATTTCAGGCGGTATGCTTCCTGGTTGGCTGTCAATGATGAATTGGGAACCGTCGGGCAACCACGATGGTCCATTTCCAAAGCTCGCTGAGCCGCGTAACTTCGCGATTTCACGACTCGCCTGGATATCCCAAAGTATCACATATCCGTCGTTACGTGCATAAGCAACAAGGTTTAAGGTCGGATCATACCCCGTCGCGCTAAAGCCGAAATCCTTCCATTCAAACTTGGGATATAAATAGACCATATTTGGATAGTTTCCCGCCAGGTCATTTTCAACTCCTGTGAAAGGGTTGAACGCGAGCGCCGGCAAAGGAGTTGCGAGCGAGATATGTGGCAGCGATTGGTACTTATCTATTAATATTTCTTGATTATTCAGCCAACCATCAATCCCCCACCACTCAAACTTGCTGGCGGCCTTGGTGATTACTTGACCTCCGCTTGAGTCTACAACGATAAGCCTGGAGTTGTCCAAGTGAGTGCCTTCTGCGTAGTAAACAAGCCATTGCCGATCAGGGGATACGCTAAACATGGTGGTTGATTCCTTCGCCAATCTCGGAAGCAAGATTGTGGACCCAGTTTTGATATTGAGTAAATAAGCATCACGACGAGGGAGTTCTTCGACTAAAACGATGATTCCACTTGTCTCTATCTCAGGCGGAATGGTGGGCAGTATGTCTAAACAATCAATGTTGAAATCTGTGGGAGGTGTGTCAACAGGAGGTGTGTCAGTGGGAAACGGCAGCGGCATCAGGGTGGATGTTGGCGATGCCGTTGGAAGCGTTTCTGCTGATATCGGAGTAGGCTGGAATGTGCGGGTGTTACATCCCTCAAGCGTGCTTACCAAAACAAAACATAAGACCACATAGTATCTGGTCATTTTTATCCTCCGTCTATTACTTTCTGTACTGATCAAGTAAATTGCTTTGATCAAGCGTGAGCACATACCAAGGATCTGTGCCCGGAATTTCCCATAGTGGAGTAACATAGTCTGTTGGATTTACAGTGAAAAGTGACTTGTTTCCCCACGTATAGGGCTCATGATTCAAGGGAAGATACGTACCGTTCCACGTATTTCCTTCCTCGACCGTGAGCGGATTCTTGCGCCTCCATTCCGCAGGCGCATTTAGCATGGCGTCTGCAACATATTCTGCCAGTTCCTTTGCCCTTCCATATCCCCCCAGTGTCCCATTCGCTTTCCAGCCATTATACCGAGACCATGCTGAGTCCATTCCTGTTAACCAGTTGAGAATAGAATTCTTGGAAAACTCTCCCTGATTGATGTAAATCCAATGCGTCGCAGCATGTGCTAAAAGATCGCGTAATTCAGGATTATTATAGTCGGGAGATTCGTATAGCGGGTCAAATTCGCCGGACAGCACGAGGATCATGAGGTCAAATGCAGAAAATTCAGCACCATATATACTTTGATATGCAATCAACAGTTCCTGCATACGCTTCCCATTAGGCGTAAGACTTACTGAACCTGTCGGTAGTGCGGTACTTCTATCGCCTCTGGGATGTTCGCACTCATCCTCTGGTGCACATCGGTGCCCACTTGGATCCGTATATCGGACGGGATTATTGCTGGTATACGCGTACCTGTCATAGCCCTGCACCCCACCAGGGACGAGGGTGTCCGCGCTGGTGAAGCGTGATAAAGCGGGGTCGTACCAGCGAGCGTTGTAGAAATATAGCCCGAGGGCGGTCTCGTTGCGCTGACCGGTGAACTGGTAACTGGTGTAGGCGTTGCCCTGAGCAGGTGGTCAAGCCGCTGGGTCGAGCCTGTCGAGACCTTGTTGAAGGGTTGTGTCGCCAGGATGGGCTGAGGGCACGTGCAGAGTGTACTACCTTCGCACTTTGAGATGCCCGCGGTCACCTCTCGGCGGGGATGCTTCGCGATATAGGTGAACACGTGATGCACTGTAATAAAAACGTCTACTTAAGAAGCTGAGTCAATAACAGGAATACACCTTCTATAACAAGGCCGACGCCTCCGACAATCAGATATTTACCAGCGACCTCCATGCTAAACATACTCCTAGCAATTTGATTTGAAGATTTACTTTTCCTGTTTCCTATTTCAAAAAGCTTAAGCGTTAAATATCCCAATAATCTTGGAAGGCGTTTTGTCTCGCGAGTTTTCATATACCAAAATCCACACCACACAAAATCTAGCCCAATAAGAAATACAAGTAGATTAAAAAACACAGCAATTATTGGCGTGATATCAATTATCATTAGTAACTCCATTGATAGGTAATCACTGGGTGCAAGTCATTGATAAAATTTGAGATATCAAAAACAGTGCCAATCACCGGTATGCCGCCAAAGGCTCGTTGAGTAGCTTTGTTTAGGTAATACTGAGATTGAGCGTTCGCTAACCCACTCAAATCCGGGACTCCGGTAGATTGATAGCTGTTATAAGCATCCACGCCACTTTTAATCACACCCACAGCCCCGACAACATCGCCCAAAATTTCAGATACAGCGGCCACCTCCAGATGCCCAGATGCCAGCGCACCTATTGTTACAAAATCAAAAATTATTGTTGCTCCATCAATGACGGCATCAACCTTATCCACATTACTCCAATCCACTGAAATATTAATGTCAAGATGGGGTGACGGTGGATCCTGGGAGGTAATAACCGGCCCAGCATACGGAGTTGGAGTGAGAGTAGTGGTAGGAGTAGGAGTTGTAGTCGGAATACAGGCTATAGCAGCTTGTGGACATGGTGTAGGCGTAGTGGTCGGTGTTGGCGGTGGAGGTGTATTCGCCTCTTGCATCTTCCTCATGCAGATCTGGCAGCGATAACCGCTCAGCCCATCGCACGGACTGTGCCCGCTTGGATCCGTATATCGGACCGGATTATTGCTGGTATACGCGTACCTGTCATAGCCCTGCACCCCGCCAGGGACGATGGTGTCCGCGCGGGTGAATCTCCCTAACGAAGGGTCGTACCATCTTGCATTATAGAAATACAGCCCGAGCGCGGTCTCATTGCGCTGGGAGGTGAACTGGTAACTGGTGTAGGCGTTGCCCTGACTGGCGAAGCCGTGTCGAGGGGTCGTGCCGCCAGGATGAGCCGAAGGCATATATGAAGTGTACCACCTTCGCGCCGCTTGGGAGACCCGACGGTCACGCCTCG
>DAOTXP010000287.1:0-13255 GCA_034435275.1 Anaerolineales bacterium
ATCGCGCACCGCGGCCCCGACAGCGACGGTTTCCACACCGACGCGGGAATTGGACTCGCCATGCGCCGCCTCGCCATCATTGACGTCAGCGGCGGCGACCAGCCGATTGCCAACGAAGACGAATCCATCTGGATTATCTTCAACGGCGAGTGTTACAACTATCCCGAAATGCGCGCCGAACTCGAACGCCGCGGTCACCGCCTCGCCACCAAAACCGATACCGAGTGCATCGTCCATTTTTACGAGGACGAAGGCGAAGACTGCGTCAAACGTTTGCGCGGCATGTTTGCGTTCGCGCTCTGGGACGACAAAAAGAAAAAACTTCTTCTCGGACGCGATCGCCTCGGCAAAAAACCGATGGTTTACACGATTCAGAACGGCACGCTTTATTTCGGCTCGGAACTCAGCGCCATTCTCGCCGCGCTTCCGCACAAGCCCGAAATCAACCTCGAAGCCCTCGATCTCTACCTCAGCCTCCAATATGTCCCCGACCCGCTCACGATTTATCGGGGCATCTTCAAACTTCCTCCCGCGCACACGCTCGCTTGGGAAAACGGCGCGGCGCGCATCCAGCGTTATTGGGATTATGCCTATCAACCCAAATTCGCGGCGACCGAAGATGAACTCATCGAAGAACTGCGGGCGCGTTTGCGCGAAGCCGTGAGGATGCGCCTGCTCAGCGAACGCCCGCTCGGCGCGCACCTCAGCGGCGGAATCGACTCGAGCATTGTCGTTGCGCTCATGTCTGAGTTTGCGAGCGGTCCCGTCAAAACCTATTCGGCGGGCTTCGAGGAGGAAAGTTTCAGCGAGCTGCCCTACGCCCGCGCCGTCGCGCAAAAATATTCCACCGACCATCACGAGTTCACCCTCACTTACGGCGACATCCCCGCCACGCTCGAAAAAATTGTCTATCATTTCGGCGAGCCGTTTGCGGATCCGTCCGCCGTTCCGTTGTATCACCTCTCGATGATGACGCGCGAGCATGTGACGGTCGCGCTGAACGGAGACGGCGGCGATGAGGACTTCGCGGGCTACCCGCGTTACTGGCTGGACGGTTTTGCCAACGCCTACGCGCGTGCGCCTCGTTTCCTGACCCGCGGCCTGATGCCGTCCATCGCGCATTTCCTCCCCGACAACTCCGACCGCCCCGTCGGGCAGAGTCTCATCAACGGCCTCAAGCGCCTCGAGCAGATCCCCGAAATTGACTCGCGCGCCAGCATGTTGCGCTGGAGCTCGTACTTCTCGCCGCGTCAGCGCGCCGCGTTGTGGAAGGCCGAACTCTGGCGCATGTTCCGCGCCGACAACGCCCAGTCCTGGCTTGCGAAGCACTTCGACTCCATCGAGGGTTCGTATCTTGACAAAACCCTCTATACCGACCTGCACACTTATCTTCCTGGCGACCTGCTCGTCAAAGCCGACCGCATGACGATGGCCGCCTCGCTCGAAGGCCGCTCGCCGTTCCTGGATCATGAAATCGTGGAGTGGGCGGCGCGGGTGCCGGACCAGTTCAAAGTCCGGGGAAGAAGCGGGAAATGTCTTTTGAAGAAAGCATTTGCCAAAGAGTTGCCCGAGTCCATCAAAGGCCGCGGTAAACAGGGATTCGGAATTCCCGTCTCGGCCTGGTTCCGCGGACCGCTGTATGATTGGTCGAAGCAGCTGCTGTTGGCAGAGGGCAGTCCATTGCACCAGTGGTTCGACCGCGCCGCGCTGGGCAAATATCTCGAAGAACACAAATCTGCGCGCGCCGATCACGGCAAGCGGTTGTACGCGCTGGCAATGCTCGGCGTGTGGGCGAAAGGGTGAGTATGTTCAAGTTTGGCGAAAACTGGGCTTCGTTTTCAAAGCAGTTGGATGAGAGGCGAATCGAGGAGGCGATGAATTCGTTGACCTCCCTGTTTGGCGAAGGGACGCTGAGAGGCAAATCCTTTCTGGACATCGGCTGTGGAAGCGGGTTGTTTTCGATTGCCGCAGCGCGCCTGGGAGCGCGGCCCGTCGTGGGCATGGATGTTGATCCTGTTTCGGTCTCCACATCCAGAGACAATTCGGCGCGTTGGCTGGAGGACTCCTCGGCGGTCGCGTTTCGGCAATTGTCCGCTCTGGATACCGCGCAAATGGCTGCGTTGGGAGAGTTCGACGTGGTGTATTCCTGGGGCGTACTGCATCATACGGGCAATATGGCGCTGGCGCTTGAGAATGCCGCGAAACGGGTTGCGCCCGGCGGTCTATTGATGATTGCAATCTATAACCGTCACTGGTCCTCGAGGATGTGGAAGGCTGTCAAATGGTTTTATAATCGCGTGGGGCGCATCGGGCAGAAAGCCATCATCTGGATTTTTACGCCGATCATTTTCATCGCCAAATGGCTGGTCACGTTCAAGAACCCGCTGAGGATGCGGCGCGGCATGGATTTCATGCACAATATCGTGGATTGGGTGGGAGGTTATCCGTATGAGTATGCCGGCGTGGAGGAGATGATAGCGGTCCTGGAGATGCAGGGCTTTGAAGTGTTGGTGACGCGCCCCGCCGCGGCGCCAACCGGTTGCAATGAATTTGTCTGCAGGTTGAAACAGGAGTGAGGCCGGCTATGGACTTTACGTCACAATTCTACGATCAGGGATGGAAAGGTGGCTGGGAAGACATGAAACTGTTCGGGCCTACCGCCCGCCATACCCGCCGTATTATCTTTAACCTGCTCAAGGGTGTTTCTTTTACCTCTGTGCTCGATGCAGGGTGTGGGACGGGAATTCTTCTCGAGCGTATTTCGGAAAAGTTTCCTCATGTCCGGCTGACGGGCGTCGAATATTCTCCTCAGGGATTGGAGATTGCGCGCAAGCGGTTGCCGAACAGCGAATTCCATGTGCTCGATTTGAGCCGGGAAGTGCTTTCCGGGAAATTCGACCTGGTCACTTGTATAGATATTCTCGAACATATTCCGGACGACCGCGCTGCCCTGCGGAACCTGATGGCGATGACAGGCGGACACTTGATCCTGTCGGTTCCGCTGGGCCGGTTGTTCAAGGTGGAGGCCGAGCGCATGGGTCATGTTCACGGCTACACCCGCGCCGATCTGGAAACGAAGATCCGTGAGGCGGGCCTTGAGATCGTAAGGTCTTTCCAGTGGGGTTTCCCGTTTTACAATATTCACCGCCGCGTCGCCAATCGAATGCCGGAACGGGCGACCATGGGAGTCTATAGTGGGCGCAAAAAACTGCTGTCGAATCTTCTGTATGTGTTGTTTTATCTGAACATTGCGCCCGGCGGTGAGCGGTACTATGCGTTGTGCCGTCCTTCCTGAGAGACGGTTTCACAAAGTTTTTACGTTCTCGGAAGAACCCGGGCAGTGTATGCAAGATGGTATAACATGTCTTTGCGTGTCCCGTCGTTCTGAGCGGAAGATGAAGCGGGGTGAAGCAATTACCCCGCAACGGCGAGATTGCTTCGGGCGGAAGTGCGTCGCCCTCACAAGAATTCGAGATTTTGAATTTGCATGTACCTGCAAAGATGCTCTTCCTGTATTCGTAAAAAAACCGTGAGTTGGAGTTCTTTGTTTACCTGTTTCGATAATTGAGCGTGGAGAGTGTGTATGAACGAAAGGCTAGAAGCCGTTGCAGAAAAGATGAGGGCAAAGGTCGCCGGTATACTTGCAGTATGGCTGGAGGGTGTCACCCACATTGATTTTCAGGAAGTAGCCGCGACCCACTTGTCCGTGGATCACGTTCGGGAAAAGGTGGCAGTCATCGAAAGGTACCTGCCGGGCTTTTTGCAACCCGACAAGAAAATCTTGGAAATAGGTTGCGGGTTTGGAGCATTCACTGTTTTCTGCCGGGCACTCTATAACTACGATACCACGGCTGTAGAGCCGGATCCTCTTGTGCGTGCTCACGCGCTCGAGTTAGCTAGCCTGGCAGGCGTGGATTGTCGCATTGAAGCCTGTGCCGGCGAAAATCTTTTCTTTCCGGATGCGGCCTTCGATTTTGTCTATTCCTCCAATGTGCTGGAGCACGTTCAGGAGCCGGCCAGGGTTCTTGCAGAGGGTGTCCGTGTGCTCAAGCCTGGCGGGCACCTTTTTTTTACCTACCCGAACTACTGTTCTTTCTGGGAAGGACATTATGGAATCTTGTGGTTGCCCTGCCTGCCCGTCCCCCTGGCGAAAATCTATGTACGTCTTTTGGGAAGGAACTCGGGCTACATCGACTCCTTGCAGTTTGTCAATGTGGCTTTCACCGAGAAGATCCTGGAGCCTCTTTTGGATGAGGTGACCGTGATAAGCCTTGGCGACGATCTGTGGGAACAGCGCATGGAGGACTTGAAATTCGGAGAATGGGGGGCGTCGTCCAAATTAAAGGGTGTCCTTACGCTGGTGCACAAGATCCCGTTTATTATGGACTTGGGCATAAAACTTGGCAAGTGGATGAAATGGTACTATCCCATTACCCTGATCTTACGCAAGAAAGATATAGATTGAACAAGACCCCCTCGAACCTGGACAACCGAAAACAAGAGTCCCGAGACAGGGTATTGTCGACTGGGCGCCGGTATGCATAAGCCCGATCAGGCGAATCTAAAGTCGAATGAGCGGACACATAATGTTTGAAGCTCCTCCGCCCGGGAAAAAGGAAGCGCTCTGGACGATCGTCAAAGTAGTCCTTGGCGTTTTGCTGATTATCATCGTTGCTTCGAGAACCAACCTGTCCGATCTACGGGCCTTGCCTTCGCAGATTGATTGGGGTTGGTTGGGATGGTCGTTGCTCCTGTTCGCCCTGCTTACGATTGTAAAGGCTTTCCAATATCTACCCATGTTTTCCGATAAAATGACTTATCGCCGTGTGTTAAATACAATCGTTCTGCAAAATGCCATCTCTAACTTGGTCGCGAACACCGCCGGCATTGCCGCCTTTCTTGCGGCTCTCAAGGCCGAACAGAATCTTAGACTCAGTCGCAGTGCGCTGGGACTCATTGTCGTCAAATTGGGCGACTTGGCATCCATTTCACTGGCTCTACTGACCGCCTCTCTTGTTTTGTGGAATCGGATCGGTGCGCTTCACGGCCTGATTGCAGGGCTTTTGATCGTGAGCGGCGCGGGAATATCCTCCTTCTTCGCGGTGGTTCTTTATCGCCAAAGATTTGTCGAAAAACTCGGGGATCTGCTTGCGTGGACGCGGTTGCTCCATTTTAGGTTTGTATCGCGGATTCTGGAATTTAGCCGGGCGCTGGCCGATTTGGAATCGACGCGAATATTCAGTATCCTGACCTCGTCTTGGGGTTTCTCGATTCTCTATTTACTGCTCTTGTTCGGCTGGATACAGAGCTTGTTCAGGGCTTTTTCCTTTTCTATGGCGGCATGGGATATTGTCTTCGTTACGACGATCCTTTACTTGGTTTCGATTGTTCCAATCCAGATTTTGGGTGGGTTGGGTATCACCGAGATGACTACACTCTATTTCCTGATCCTGCTTGGCTATGACCAGGGACAAGCGGCCGCTGTCTTGATTGGAATGCGTTTGCTGATCTATATTTCCAATCTGGTGTTTTTGTTATACTTGCCATTAGATAATTTCCTCTCGAAAAGATCGTCTAAGCGAAATCATACTTCATGAACATCAATTGGCTTTCCAAGGGTAAGAACTGGGTTGCAGCCGGTCTCTTCGTTCTCTTCGTGCAGGTTTTCCTCGAAGCGCGGAACCTCTGGCTGATGAAACCGAACTTGGAAAAATTGTTGTCGCCGGCAGGCGCGATAGCCATTTCTCTCTATGTCCCACTCTTCTTGACTGGGATATGGTGTCTCCTTCTTGGGATTTGGTGGACCGACGGTCTGTACCGAGTTGCCGCACGGCTTGAAAGATCGGTCGCCTTTCGCTGGCTGACCGTAGTGGGGCTCCTACTGTTAATTACCTGGATTTATCTCTATTCTCCCTGGCAGGACACCCTGCCCGGGCCGTGGACGCAAATGGTCTTTGCAGGCGGGGTGGCCCAGATCATTCTTCTCCTCGCCGCGCCGCATCGCGACCAGAAATTTGGCTGGACCGAACTGGTGCTTACACTGGCAATCTTTCTTTATCCGCGCATCGTTCACGAAGTCCGCGTACTTACACCTGTGGCGCTGGTCTACCGCAGTGCGGCCGCTGGCGGCTTGATCCTCGCGCTGGGACTGATTGTCCTCCTGTATCGCCCGATGGGCGAACGCGTGCGCGTCAGGTTGATTCAATTCAGAGAACGGCTTGGCATGGCGCGTTGGATAGCGGCCGCGGCGCTTTGTCTCCTTCCGCTCTTTTATCGTTACATGGTCGGCCCGGAGACGTATATCTTGTACAACGACCTGCGTTTCGCGGTGTGGCTGGCGGCGCTGTGGGCAGCCGCATGCTTCGCTTCAACGGGCGCGCACCGCCTTGTCTCGCGTGAGGCGCTGGGAGTCGGTCTCGGTGTGCTGATCCTTGTTCTCGCTGTCACCGACGCGCTCCTGATGGTCGTGGACGATCCCTTCTCGCTGACCTGGTCCGAGGGCAATCGTTTCTACGATTATTCGCTCGTCTTCGGTCAGTCGCTTTACAATTACGCCGGGTACATTGTGAATCCGTACAGTTTGCCGGGACGCTATGGGTTATGGGGCGTGTTGTTCTTGTGGGAAGGACTGCCCATCTGGGTGCATCGCCTGTGGAATAAAATTCTGCTGATCCTGCCTGCATTGATCTTTGCCGCGCGCATGACATGGACATTGAAACCGCCCGCGCTGCGATATGGGATGCGGTTATGGATCGCGCTTTTCTTTATTGTGCTGGCCCCGCTTCATCCTCCCTTTATGCTGGTCTCCATTATGGCAGTCTGGTTTGCCTTTGACGCGTCTCCCCTCAAACGCGGCGCGGCACTGGCAGTGGCGGGATTCTACGCCGGTCTCAGCCGCTGGACATGGGCCTTCGCGCCCGGCGCACTGGGCGCGCTGATTGATCTTTCGCTTTACTACCCAAAACGCCAGGGGACTTTGCTTCGGCGCCTTGCCCCGACAATCGTTCTCACTGCATTGGGCGTCCTGCCCGGCCTGGTTCAAAGCCTCGGGGCGTTTCGCTCAACGCTGGGGGGAGAATCGCTCACATCGCAACAACCCCTGCTCTGGTATCGCCTGCTCCCGAATGAGACGCTTGGCCCCGGCGTATTGCTGTTAGCCTTGCTGACCACCACGCCGCTTCTGCTCCTGTTGATTTGGTGGATGCGCTCCGGCCGCTGGCAGCTGGACTGGATTCAAAAGACTGCCATCTGGGGTGCCGTGACCGGCTTCTTCGCGGTTGGATTGTTGATTTCCACGAAGATCGGCGGCGGTGGCGATCTGCACAACCTGGATATGTATTTGGTGACCCTGATCGTGACGATAATGCTGGGCCTGGTTGTGCAAACCCAGGGTCCGGAGGAGATGGGCTGGCCTCCCGCCGTGATCGGCCTGGTGGTCTGGTCGGTTTTTCTGGTCGTCTACCCGTTTACACCGCTTTCCCCCAGGTCTTCCTCGAGTCCTTGGCTGGACCTGCCGGAACCCGATCAGGTCACACAGACGCTGTCCATTGTGCAGGCGGAGGTGGAACGGGCCTCCACTGAAGGGGAGATATTGTTCATGGATCAGCGTCAGTTGCTGACGTTCGGGTATGTGGAGGCGATTCCCTTTGTGCCTGAATATGAAAAAAAGTACATGATGGATCAGGCCATGGCAAATAATGCTGCATACTTCCAGCCCTATTACATGGATCTGGCGAATCGGCGGTTTGCGTTGATTGTGACCGAGCCTTTGCGCACGCGCCGCAAGGAGGAGATGGGCGGCCCGTTTTCGGAGGAGAATGATGCCTGGGTGACTTGGGTCTCGAACCCGACGTTGTGTTTTTATGAGCCGATCTACACATTCAAGGATACAAATGTGCAGTTGCTTGTGCCTAGGACTGACGCGGTCGGCTGTGAGCAATTTATGCAACCTTGAGAAAAGTGGAGAATTTTGTTTTGAATCTGGCTTATTTGATCCCTCGCACGATCCGTCATTTCCTGCCCGAACGATTGGCGCGGGCACTGCTCTTGCGCGGGATTGTGATCCACCCTGGCTTGGAGACGAGTGACCCTTCTGCCGCCGTGCAGAGGTACGCGGAGGTGCTGGCAGCGCGCGGGCTTTCGATGCAGGGAAAGCGCGTGTTGGTATTCGGATATGGTGGTCGTTTCGACATCGGCGTTGGCCTGCTTGAGGCAGGTGCGGCGCACGTTGTTTTGTGTGATAAATATGCCCCGCCCGATGAGGCGCATAATTCGCGTTTTTTCTCTTCTGTGACGAGATACTTCATTCTGAAAAACAACGTTATCCGCCCGCGTCCCGAATTTATGGCCCTACTCCAGACGGACATCCGTGATGTGCGTCCGCATTGGGACGTAGAGCCCGTTGACCTGGTTGTCAGTTCCTCCGTGTATGAACATCTCGACGACGTGGAGGGAATCACCCGTGCTCTGTCCGCCTTGACCAAACGCGACGGATTGCACATCCATTTTGTGGATTTGCGCGACCATTATTTCAAGTATCCTTTCGAGATGCTGAGGTTTTCTCAAACCGTCTGGAAGAACTGGTTGAATCCCTCGACCCATCACAATCGCTACCGGCTGTGGAACTATCGCAGGGCGTTCGAATCCTGTTTTGGCCGGGTGGAGATCGAGATTCTGTCGCGCGAAGAGGAGGCCTTCCGCCGACTCCTTCCCAGGATTCGCCCTGAATTCGTCAGCGGCAATATGGAAGAGGATGCCGCCGCGACCGTCTGTGTGACCGCGTCCGAACCGCTGGCAGGATGATTCGATGTATCTGTTTCGCGAACTGGACATCCTTCCCTTATTAGTCTTACTTGCCCTGTGGGGAGTGGGCGGCTGGCTGGTCACCCTGCGCGTCTTCGACCTGGAGCCGCGTCATCGCGGTTTTATCGGCTGCGTCGTTGGATTGGTGCTCGCCAACGGGTGCGCCAATTTTCTGGCGCGCCTTCTTCCACCGGGCCTTGCCTTCTGGGCATCTGCCCTTATCGTTCTCGTGCTGGGCATCGCCTTTGCTTGGCCTCTCAAACGCGACCTCTTTGCGGGTTTAGGTTCCAACTGGGGGGATTGGATACTGTTCGCCATTGCCGTCTTTATCCTTACCCTCATCGGCCGCGGCCTGGGCCTGTTCGACGATTTTCAGAATCTGCCGGCTGTCTCGGTGATGGCGGCCGGTGACATCCCGCCGCATTTGCCCGCCGCGCCGCTGGAACGCTTCGGCTATCATTACTTTCTGTTGTTGCTCTCCGTCCAGTTCATGCATGTTGGAAATGCCGCTCCATGGACAAGCCTCGATTTGGCCCGCGGCCTGACGCTGGCCATGGCCTTGGTGCTGGCCGGCATGTTGGGATGGAGATTGACCCATAACCGCGTCGTTGCTTGGATGTCGGCCCTGTTTGTCGCGTTTGCCACGGGGACGCGCTGGCTGTTGTTGTTCGTACCGGTCTCATTTCTTGAGCGAATCTCGAATAGTGTGACCCTGATCGGTTCCGGGCGAGACTCGGCTGCCACCCTTTCAGAGGCTATAACATTGCCCTGGCGTCTGGCTGGGGATGGACCCCTGCCGTTCCCTTTTGCCTTTGCCAACGGGATAAACGGTGCCTGGACGATGTCACACAATGGCTATGGCGTCAGTGCTCATCTCATCCTGCTTGCGTTGGTCTTGTTGACCGCGCACAGGCGGGATTGGAAGTCCGGCCTGGTAATCTCCATTTTGCTTGCAAACCTGGCGCTGGCCAATGAAATTGAATTTGGCGCCGTCTATCTTGGTTTTGTCCTTGTTGTCCTCTATTGGGTTCTCACAAGTCGAACGTTGCGTCTGCCGCGCTCGATATGGTATTGGGTGATTGTGGCCGCCGCGGGCGGACTCCTTGCCGCCACTCAGGGCGGGATGATCACGGAACTGATCCGCGCCCGTTTCATTCCTTCCGCAGCGCAGGGTGGGACTTATTTCGAGATCGGTTTTTCCCTCGTCCCGCCGCAGGTGATTTCCTCCCACCTTGGAAAATTATCGCTTCTTAATCCGCTTCAACTGTTGACGGCACTGTTTGAAATGGGCCCCATACTACTGGTCCTGCCGCTGGCGCTCGCCTGGGGTATCCGGGCTTTGCGCGAGGAGAAATGGCTGGAAGCCGCCCTGGTCGCCTCGGCCGTCCCCAGCCTGTTGTCCATCTTTTTGGAATACCGGGGGAACGCGGGAATCACGGCGACGACGCGTCTATTGTCGAATTTTTTCTTTGTCTGCGAAGTTTTTGCAGTTCCGCTGGTTTATCTGTGGCTCAGGCAGAAACAGGAATGGCTTAGGAGTCTTTCCTATGGCCTGGGTCTTGTCACGGTGTTCGGCGGGTTGGTGCTTTTCGGCATTCAAATGATCGCCATTCCCAGGCCTGTTTATTCCTATTTTCTAACCGACATGGATGCCCGCTTCTATGAGTCCTACTGGGACCGCCTCACGCCGCCCGGAGCCTGGGTATTCGACCCCAATCCCTCGCGCGCCCCGACACTCTTTGGGCGTCCGACCAATGCGCTCATTAACTGGGGCGTGGCCACGCCGGAGTGGGAGGCACTGCTTGCGCGTCCCGACCCATATCTCCTGAAGGCGGCGGGCTATGATTACATCTACACCGATAAGGATTACTGGAAGGAACACGCCGAAGAGTTGAATATCTCCTGTGTCGAGATTCTGGAGACCGTCGAGGGCTCAAAACTTTTGTATGGCGGTGAAGTCCCCGATTTCCGCCGATTGGCGCGTATCAGTGAATGCGAATGATGATTTGTTGTTTCCATCCGTACGAACAGCAGGTGTTGTATGAGTGATAAACGGACCGTCCTTATAACCGGCGGCTGTGGTTTTATCGGAGCCAACCTCGTGCGCCTGTTGGTGGACAGCGGCGCATACCGCGTGGTGAACCTGGATCTGCTCACCTACGCCGCCAATCCTCTCTCGCTGGCGGACTTGAAGGACAACCCTGCCTATGTATTCGTCCAAGGGAATATCGCCGACCGCATCCTGGTCGACTCGCTCATGCGCGAACATCGGCCGGCTGGTGTGATACACCTCGCGGCGGAATCCCATGTGGACCGCTCCATTGTCAATGCAGAGGATTTCATCCAGACCAACGTAGTCGGCACGTACGTCATGCTCGAGTCGGCGCGGGCGTATTGGAATCAACTGTCGCCGGGGCCGAAGGAAGCGTTCCGTTTCCTTCACGTTTCGACCGACGAGGTCTTCGGTTCGCTCGGCGAGGCAGGCCTCTTTTCCGAGGAGACACCTTACGCGCCGAATTCTCCGTATGCCGCCTCAAAGGCCTCCAGCGACCATTTTGTACGCGCCTACCATCACACGTACGACCTGCCAGCAATTATTACAAATTGTTCTAACAACTACGGACCATACCAGTTTCCCGAAAAGATGATTCCCCTGATGATCCTGAACGCGCTGTCAGGTGAGCACTTGCCGGTGTATGGTGACGGATCGAACGTGCGCGATTGGATCTATGTCGAGGACCATTGCCGCGCCGTCAGGCTCGCCTTTGAAAAGGGTCAGCCGGGTGAGGTCTATACGATCGGCGCGAACAACGAGCAAAAGAACATTGACCTTGTCCGCCAGATTTGCAATATTCTCGACGAGGCCGCGCCGCCGGTCGAAAACCCGCCCCTGCGCGACCGCGGCATCCGGAGTTACGCGGAACTGATCCGCTTCGTCACGGACCGTCCCGGGCATGATCGCCGTTACGCCATCGATTCGACCAGGGCCCGGCGCGAACTGGGTTGGCGTCCCGAGGAAGATTTCGAATCGGGTCTGCGAAAGACGATCCACTGGTACCTTTCCAATCCCGAATGGGTGAAACAGGCCAGCGGCGGTTCTTATCACGAATGGCTGGATCGAAATTATGCCTGGCGTGCACAAAAGGAGGCCAAGTGAAAGGTATCATCCTGGCAGGCGGTAGGGGAACGCGCTTATATCCTCTCACGATCCCTCTGAGCAAGCAGTTGCTGCCCGTCTATGACAAGCCGATGATCTATTATCCGCTGTCCATATTGATGCTGGCAGGAATCCGCGAGATCATGGTCATCAGCACGCCGGATGCGCTCCCTGCTTTCATGGATTTGCTAGGGGGAGGAGAGCAGTGGGGACTATCTTTCCAATACGCCGAGCAGGCCGAACCGCGCGGACTGGCAGATGCGCTTGTCATTGGCCGCGATTTCATCGGCGAGAATTCCGTCTGTCTGATCCTGGGGGACAACATCTTCTATGGCCAGGGTATGCGCCCATTATTGCAGGAGTGCGCTTCGCTTAGCGAGGGTGCGATTATTTTCGGGTATTACGTCCAGGATCCTGAAAGATACGGAATCGTGGAATTTGACGAACAGGATCGGGTGCTGAGTCTGGAAGAAAAACCCGCCAATCCGAAGTCCAATTATGCAGTGCCAGGTATCTATTTTTACGATAACCACGTGGTAAAAATCGCCCGGGCACTTCGGCCTTCGCCGCGCGGTGAATTGGAAATCACCGATGTCAATAAAGCCTATCTGGAAAAGGGGCAGTTGCGAATCAAGGTGTTGGGGCGCGGCACCGCCTGGCTGGACGCGGGAACGCACGAGTCCCTGCTTCAGGCGGCCATGTTCATCCAGGCGGTACAGAACCGCCAGGGATTGATGATCTCCTGTCCGGAAGAGATCGCCTACCGCATGGGGTACATTTCTCTTGAACAACTGGAGAAACTGGGGGAGGCATTGGCTGGTAATGACTATGGCAATTACATTCTCGGGCTGGCAAGGGATCAAAGAAAAAGGGGCGTATTCTGAATCCGCGTGAGCGAGCGGGTCTTCTTTTCCAGCACGACCAGCAATCGCGTGGCGAACAGGGCGGGGAACGGTTGCAGTAACTTTTCCAGGAATTTTACAAGCGGATATGCAATCGTCGGGTAGAGTTGCGGGCCGGAGTATCCTCCCGAGGCGGCGTAGGTCAGAGCCGCGATGGGTTGCGCTTTGACGATCTTCCAGCCTTGCAGTTGATCCGCAAAATACTTCTGGACGAAGATGCGCGTGGCATTTCCCTGCGCTGAGTAATAGTCAATGTGTTCTGGCGACCAGCCCGGCGGCGCGGACCATTGAATTTGCTTCGCCGTGCCGATCGGTTCGGGGTGAAGCGGGCCGTACACAATGTATCCCAGCGCGCTGAGCCCCGGTTCCATCAGGATGACGCGCCCGCCGGGTC
>DAOTXP010000288.1:0-3201 GCA_034435275.1 Anaerolineales bacterium
AGACTGGCACGTGACTTCGAGAGAACACCGGAGACCTTTCGCAGTCTTCACTTTCTGGCTTTTGCCATCCTGATGCTACAGAATTTTGTCAAAACCATTGCTCAGGTTCTATGAAAGTGCATAACAGGTTCTAGGAATAGCTTTTCTATTGTCTATCTTGCATTAGTTTTCTACAAGGAGATAAAAAATGACACCTCGAATTCCTGGATACCACTTCCAACCGTTCACCCAACCAACAATTCATCATAACAGTTACAGTCCCGAATGGCTTTCTAATAATAAATCAAATTGGTCTCTTCCTCAATATCCCTATATCCCTTATTTTGCGCCAGCGCGGATGCCACCACCACGGCCTTTAGAACTTCCAGTCCCTGAACCGACACTAATTGTCATGTCATCTTCTCGGACGCCATTTGAAATATTTTAACGTTGTACTTCATGGTTTTATGCCTATATCATAAGGTCATATTTTTTTATCCAACTCCTTACTTCACCCTCTCCACAATCTCCGCCACCAAATCATACCGATGGAACTGCGGCATAATGTAAATCCCCTGCGCCCACGGCTTGATCTTCTGAATCAACTCCACCGCCAACTCCACGCCGACCTTCGCGGCATCCTCGCCCGCAGCCTCCATGCGCCGAATCGCTTCTTCGGGAATCGAAATGCCAGGCACCTCATGATTCAAAAAGTTGGCGTGCTTCGCGCTGACCAGCGGCAGGATTCCCACCAGCACAGGACGGTTCAACGCGCCGTGCTGTAACTCGTACTTCGCCAAAAATCCTTCGCCATCTTCCGCGCGGTAGATCGGTTGCGTCAGGAAATAATCCGCGCCCGCTTTCACCTTGCGCGTCAAATTCTTGAACTCGGTTGCCATGTCCGACGGAACCAAATTCAGCGCCGCGCCCACAAAGAAATTCGTCGGCTGTCCGATGGACGTACCCGAATGATCCACGCCCGCGTTGAATCCCTGCTTGATCAACTTGATCAAACCCGACGGCACCAGGTCGTAATTGTCCATCGCTTCGGGATAATCGCCAATCGCGGTTGGGTCGCCCATCACCACAAACACATTTCTGATTCCCAACGCGTGCGCGGCCAGCAGGTCGCCCTGCACGCGCAGCAGGTTCCGCCCGCGCGTCGGGAAATGCAGCGTCGTCTCCACGCCCACCTGTCTCTGCACCACGTCGCACACCGCCCACGCCGACATCCTCATGCGCGCCATCGGGCTATCGGCCACGTTGATGACGTCCGCGCCCGCGTCGTGCAACAACGACGCGCCCGCGATCAATTTGTGTGTTGACAGTCCACGCGGCGGATCCATTTCGATGGAGATGACGAATTTCCCCGCCGCGAGTTTTTGCGCCATCTCCGAGGGAGCCTGCGCCCCCTCCAGCGCTTCTTCCTCGACGGGGAGCGGGGTCACCGTCAACGGAGCGGGCGCGGCGGCTGAATCCAACGCCCTCCGCATGGACGCGATGTGCGCGGGCGTCGTTCCACAGCACCCACCCACCACGTTTGCCCCCGCCTCGCGGAACGACAGCGCGTACTCGCCAAAATACTCCGCGTCCGCGGGATACATGATTCTTCCGCCCACCTGTTCGGGCCAACCCGCGTTCGGCTTCACCCAAAATCGTTTATCGGGCGCGGCGGTCCTCATCGCCTTCAAAATCCGCAACAACTGCGCGGGACCTCCCGAACAGTTGACGCCGATCACGTCCGCGCCTGCCTCGACCAACGTCCGCGCGACTTTGGCAGGATCGTCACCGAGAATGGTTCGGTCATCGCGTGTAAACGTCACCGACGCGACAACAGGTAAGGGCGACCCTTGCGGTCGCCCAGGGGCGGAGGCAAGCCCCGCTCCAACGTCCCGCGCCGCGCGAATCGCCTCTTTAATTTCATAGAGATCGCTCATCGTCTCGATCACGATCAAATCCGCGCCCGCGTCGGCGAGGGCTTGGATCTGCTCGGCAAACGCGGCCCGCGCCAGGTCAGGCTGGACGCGTCCGTAGGGGGCGATGCGAACGCCCAGAGGGCCGACGTCGCCCGCGACCAGCACATCCTTGAACGAAGCGGACACCACGCGTTTCGCCAATTCCACGCCCGCGCGGTTGATCTCCGCGACGCGGTCTTCCAGCCCGTGCCTGGTTAACTTGAAGCGGTTCGCGCCAAACGTGTTGGTGATGACTAACTGCGCGCCCGCCTCGATGTATTCGCGGTGAATGTCTGCCACCGCGGCAGGATTGGTGAGATTGAGTTCGTCGAAACATTTGTCAAAACCAATACCGCGTCCGTGCAACATCGTTCCCATCGCGCCGTCGGCGAGCAGGGTGGATTTTTCAAGCAGGTCTAAAAAGGTTTGAGACATTATGTGCCTTTCGCTGAGAATCTGGAGTATGACGGCTTGCCGTCGCACAGGCGGAAGCAGACCTCCGCACTCCATAATTATGGCTTTTTGATTACGGTCAATATTGCGCCGTCGCGCGTAATCTCGCGGACGATCTCTGCCTCGAGATAAGTCGTGAGGTCAAGATTGTATCGGCTGGTCGAGACAACGTAATCGTAATGCTCTGCGCGGTCGGCCTCGTAGGATGAATACAACTTCAAATCTTCGCGCAGGTACATGCCGAGCAAATGCGCGGGGCCAGTCACCCAGATGCTTGCCTCCGCGGGCGCATTGGCGTTCAGCCAGCCCGCGGCCTCGCGGTACGACGTGCCCCAGTAGTCCAGCTCGAATCTTCTGAACGCGCCTTCCACGCCGCCCATGAAGCGGTTGTAATAAATGTATTCGTACGGGTGCAGGCGGAGGCCGTCAATGACTCCAGGCAGGACGCATAACACAATCAGCGCAATCTGTAAAACAGGCCGCTTGATTTTTTCGAATGCGGCACCCGCCATCAGGAAAACGGGCGGCAGGATGAAGAAGACCTGGCGGAAATTATCGTATAGCGGCGTTCGCGCGGCGATAAATCCGAGCAATGGGAGGACGAACCAGATGATTGTTGTAACGAGAAGTTCCCGCTTCCCGCTCGGACCGAAAACCGCCGCCGCCAAACCAACCATAAATAAAACCCAAACGGGCTCCGTTAATTGGATTCCCAGCAGGACGGGCAGATACGAGCGCGGGATGTCGGTGGAGGCGTACTCAACGCCGTTGAAGAGCACCTGTCCCTCCCAGGGATATTTCGCCATCACGACGA
>DAOTXP010000289.1:0-5707 GCA_034435275.1 Anaerolineales bacterium
CCCAGCACATCGCCGAACACGTCGAGCCGTGGACCTACCTCAAGTTCCCGTATCTTAAAGGCGTCGGCTGGAAAGGATTTGTGGACGGAAAGGATTCGGGCGTCTACTGCGCGACTCCGCTCTCGCGACTCAATGCCGCGGACGGGATGGCGACTCCGCTCGCACAAGCCGAGTACGAACGCTTCTATTCGACCCTGGGCGGGAAACCCGTTCACCAGCGGCTCGCCACCCATTGGGCGCGCCTGATCGAACTGCTCTACGCCGCCGAGCGCTGGGTGGAACTGGCCTCCGATCCCGAAGTGGCTGGCCCGAACTTCCACACCGTCCCCACCGAGAAACCCACTGAAGGAGTCGGAATCGTGGAAGCCCCGCGCGGCACGCTCACCCATCACTACATCACCGACGAGCGCGGCGTGCTGACCAAAGTGAATCTCATCGTCGGCACCACCAACAACTACGCCCCGATCAGCATGTCCATCAACAAGGCTGCGACCAGCCTGATCAAAAAAGGAACGGTCGTCACCGAGCCGATGTTGAACATGGTCGAGATGGCCTTCCGCTCCTACGATCCGTGCTTCGGCTGCGCGACACATTCACTCCCTGGGAGAATGCCTTTGGAAGTCACCATCCGCGACGCGGACGGTAACACGGTGGATGTGTTGAAACAATACTGCTGACGTACCGCGAGCTTCATCTCGCCCTGCAAAATGCGAGAGGAACTTCGTGCTGCACACAGCGAGGAGCAAGTGATGAAGGACGGGCAGACCACCAACATGACATCAGCGGCAACCGTCGCTCGTCCTTCATCCACGCTTGTGATCGGACTCGGCAATCCGATCCTGGGAGACGATGGCGTCGGGTGGAAGGTGGCGGAGGAGGTCAAAAAGCGGTTGGAGGCCGATCCGCGCTTCCAGATCCCCTATCGCCCCTTTAATTCAAAAACCATCTGCCGCCAATCGCTCGTCGAGGTGGATTGCCTCTCCCTCGGCGGGCTCTCGCTCATGGAGCGGATGATCGGCTATCAGCAGGTAATCCTCGTCGACTCCATGGAGACAGGCCAAAGTCCCGCGGGAAGCGTGAGTGTGTTTCCGCTGGAGAATCTCGAGAATCCGTCCGCAGGTCATTCTGGTTCCGCGCACGATACGTCGCTTCTCACCGCGCTCAAAACGGGACGGAAAATGAAACTGAATATCCCTCATTCGGTCACGGTGGTTGCAATCGAAACGAAAAACGTGTACGATTTTTCGGAGGAGCTTTCACCTGCCGCGGCCGAGGCTGTGCCTGTTGCCTGTGAGGCCGTTTTGGAATTGCTCGAAAAGGAACCAGCGTACATTCCCCGGAGTTAATGCAAATAACGCGAACGAGAAAATGCCGCGAATGTGTCTGACCCATTCGCGGCATTCGTTCTATTCGCGGTAAATTTCCCCGAATATCTCCTACTACCCCTCGCCGAGTTCGGGAATCGGTTCAGAAACAGCCCGACTTGCCAGATGATTTTCCACCCAGAAGACGGCGAGCGCTACCCAGACGATGCTGAAACCAATCAGATGATTCTGGTCAAAAGGCTCTTTATAGAGAAAAACGCCAAGCAGGAATTGAAGCGTAGGAGCGATATATTGCAGCAGGCCGACAAGCGTCAGCGGAATGGCGCGCGCCGCCGAGGCGAACATCAGCAGGGGGATCGTCGTCACCACTCCCGCGCCGACCATCAACAGATTCGAGGCAAGACCCGTATGCAAAAACGCTCCGCTTCCATCCACTTCAACGGCAAGGAGATAAATCAGCGCGGGCAGGAAAAGGATGCCCGTTTCGAGCGTCAAGCCATAGAGCGAGCCAAGCGGCGACAGTTTTTTGACCAGTCCATACAGGCCGAAGGAAAAGGCCAGGGTCAGCGCAATCCAGGGGAGTTTTCCATAAACGGAGGTCAGATAAGCGACCCCCGCCGCGGCGATACCGATGGGAAGCCATTGCAATGGGCGCAAGCGTTCGCGCAGGAAGACGACGCCCATCAATACGCTAAGTAACGGGTTGATAAAGTATCCGAGACTGGTCTCAACGATAAAACCCGCGTTGACCGCCCAGACGTAGGTCAGCCAGTTGACAGCAAGTAATATCCCTGCGAGGGTATAGATTCCGAGCGTCTTCGATGAAATCAGGCTGCGAAAATTCCGCCATTGTCTGCTGGCAACAATAATCAGCACAAGAAAAATCAGGGACCACGCGATGCGATGGCCGAGCAACTGCAAGGCAGAGATGTGATGCAATAACTTCCAGTATATGGGGAAGAACCCCCACAACGCATACGCACCGATACCGTACAGGATGCCTCGTTTCATAATGTGTCCTTTTGTCATCGGGTTTTGTCCGCAAGTATACATGAAAAATATCTGCGCCCCGACGACGGGACACACCATTTGCCAAGAAGCAGGATTTGGTATATAGTAATGGCAGTTCCATCTGGAAACTACGAATCGCCCTGGAGGCGTACATGGAAACCGCGACAAGATTACCCAACCTCCCGCGCCTAGAATGGATACAAACCATCCGTGATCCGATCTGGGGAGAAATACCGATTACACAGGTCGAAAAGAACATCATTCAAACCGAGTCTTTCAACCGTCTGCGGGGGATCAAACAGCTAAGTTTCGCCTACCTGGCTTTTCCCGGAGCCGTGCACAGCCGGTTCGAACATAGCATAGGCGTCATGCACGCGACCGACATGCTGTTAAAAATGGTGCACAGCGATGACGGCGAAAAAGGGATCGAGATCATACCGTTTCACCGCCAATTGCTCCGCCTCGCCGCCCTGTTGCACGATATAGGCCATCCTCCCTTTTCGCACGTGATGGAAAACCTTTTCACATATCATCCAGACATCCTGGGTGACAACCCCGCCAACCTGCCCGCGGACTTCACGTCATATTTGGCCGAGCGCGGAAAGAAGGTAAGCGACATCTGCAAACACGAATTCTTTTCCGAATACATCATTCGACGCCATTCGGACATCGGCGTAGTGCTAAGAAACTGGATCAGCCAAACGTCTGAATATCCCAGAGTGTTCATAGAAAAGTACGTAAGCGCAATCAACGGGGTCATTTCGCAACTGGCGATAGGAGAGCCGGTGAATATCCATCCCGACGAAGTGCCGGAAAGCCTCCTGCCGGTCATGCAGTTGTTCAAATCAATCATGAGCGGGGATATAGACGCCGATAAGATTGACTACCTGATGCGAGATAATTATTACTGCGGCCTTCCTCACAGGCTCGACATTACGTCGCTACGAAACCATTTGCATCTGCGGCCGGGCGGTCTGGAGATCGAACCGGAGGCGATAAGCTTTGTCCACTCACTGATACTTGCAAGATACACCCTCATTACCCAAGTCCACCAGGAGATGTGGGGGGTCTTTGCCACTGGCAAAGTGATCGAACTTTTACATAGTTTGTTGGTGAGGAACCCAAACCCGGCCGGGCTTATCCTGGACATATTCACGAAATGGGACGATTCAAAGTTACTGGGTTTTCTGATCGAAAGCGGTGATCCGACCATCAAGGCTGTCGTAACCACGCAATATCCTCTCAAAGAAATCGCCAGGCTCGAGAATATCGAAACGCATCCGCACGTCCGCGAATGCGTGCAAATCCTCTCCGAATCCATGCATCATCACCAGATACCGAAACTTCAGGAGGACCTGCGCACCATCACCGGGAACAATGACCTGATCGTCCATGTGCATAATGTGAAGTCACCTGAATTTTCCATGAAGCTATCAAATGGCGGTGACTTGTTGAGAGATCAGATACTGAGAGGCATCTCGGAAGAATCACTCAGTAATTTAAGCCTGGCGGTCTATGGGGACAAGGATATCGAATTCGATATCCAATCGCTAAAAAAGTTTCACCCCGATATGTTGCCCTGCGAGGATTGTCCCAGGTTCGAGGAGTGTGTGGGAAATCTTGCAAACGACGGAGCAGAAAGGGTGCTGGCCGAACTGGCGGTCAGGCGTTATAGAAAAATTGCCGAGGAGTGCGGCGCAAAGGCAATCATCGGCGCCGACTTCCTGCTACTAATCATGGAGAAAATAACTTCCCTGTGCCAAGAGCATAAACTGGATTACCCCATTCGGCAGTCCATTTACAAAGTTGCCAAAAATATCGCCAGAAATCTGGTGAACAGGCTCGAAATCAAGGGAAAAATGAACCTGAAAATGCAGAATATTACCAGCACCTTCGATCAGGAGATCCGCAAATACGAACAAATGGGATTGATCGCCTACTCACGCGAAATCAAGAAACTCCCCAGCGAATCAGGGCCGTCAAAAACCGTATTTCGTTTCGACCGTCGTTTCCGGTTGAGCAGTTTCGGCAAGGAAAGATTAGATAAGGTACGTAAATTCAGAGGACTTGTCAAGGAGTACGATGAGTACCATAAGGCCTGGGAGATCGTGGAAAGGGAGATACAGGCCAACGAGCAGGACATAATTAAAATTCTGAACGCGGGGAGATAATTTCCGCTTCGCCGGGCATCATTCCCAATCAATGGCTTGGCGCCCGGCAAAGCCCGTGTCGGTCTCATGCCAGAATTGGATGGTGTCCTCCCCCACTTTCCAGCACAGATACACCTCACGTTCATCGCGCAGGGCGGGAAAATCCAGCAGGCCTGTCTCAATATCCTTGATCAGAACCCCCGTCGCCTGCACGCGGTGAAGCAGGTCATCGAGTTGATCGAAGTCACGGGTGAGCCTGCTCAACGCCGCATTGCCGCCGTTCCCTGCGGCTCTTTCGATGGCGGGCCAGATCTCAGGCTGGTCGGCGATGATTCCCCGGCAGATCTCCACCACTTCCTCCATCATCGGGCGGATATATTCCAGGGTTCTCTGCGCTTCCTGCAACGTGAAGTATCGCGGCATATTGTTTCCTCCCGCCGAGTATACACCAAACGAAAACTGAAAAAAAACATCCACAGAGCGGGCAATCGCCATCTAAATCTGCGGATGTGATCATTATTTCCAGATTTCAGCGTTTATACCGATTCGGCGTGATATCCCTTCCTCTTCACCGCCGCGAGAATTTCCACTTCACTGACCTGCGTCTCGTCGAATTCGACGGTCATCTGCTGTTTGTGGTAACTGGCATTGATTTCCGTGATTCCAGGCAGGTCATCTTCGATGCTTTCGAGTTTCATCGAACAGTTCGAGCAGTGCATATCGGGGATGGAGTAAGTCCTTCTAACCATGGTGTTTCGCTTTTTTGAGTGTTTTCTTTCTTCTTTCATCTTGACGAAAGAAACGGGTCTATTCAAACACAATCTGGCCGGTGTACATGCCCATCGAGCAGGTGAAAAACACGCGCGTGCCGCTGGGCTGGGCGGGGATGTCAACGGTCACCGTGCCCGTTTCAGGTAATAGTTGATAGAAGTTCAATGCAGGGATGACGAAGTCACGCGCGCAGGAATAGGTCCTGTCGGTGACGAGGCTGAGGACAATGGGAGTGTCCGCGGCGGCGCGCAAATTCCGCGGGAAGTAGCCGTCGTTCTCGACGTTCAGGGTGAGGGTATTGGAAGGGGAAGCGGAGGAGGCAGCAGCGGCGGATTCGCTGGCAGGCGGGATCAGGCCGCGGGTCAAATTGCTGAACGAGAGCGGGGAGCCGATCAGGTTCAGGCCGTTATTGAATGTCACGAGTCCCAGAATCAATACTGCCATCGCGAC
>DAOTXP010000290.1:0-5368 GCA_034435275.1 Anaerolineales bacterium
TATATAATTGTACAGGATTTGAATCAAAAGGTGACCGTCAAAAACAACGTCACGCGATTCCTGGATGCGCGCCGGGTTGCATATACCGTGCATGAATTCCCAGCCGAGAAACTGGGCGCGGTGGAAGTGGCCCAACGGCTGGGTGTCCCGCCTGAACAGGTCTTCAAGACGATTGTGATCACGCGGGATCAACCGAAGAAACCGCTCTTGGCGGTTGTGCCGGGTCCCTCCGTAGTCGACCTGAAACTCCTGGCCGCGCTCCTTGGCGAGAAGAAAGTCTACTTGCCGACCGAGCGTGAAGCCGAGCAATTGACCGGCTTGCAGGCGGGCGGCATCTCCCCGCTGGCGCTGATCCACAAGGGATTTCAGGTAGTGATCGATTCGGCCGCGCAGACTTTTGAGGAAATCTATATCTCGGGCGGGCAACGCGGGCTGAATATCAAGTTGCCCGTCGAGGCGCTGGCGAAACTGGTCAACGGGCGTTTTGGCGCCATCAGCCGAAACGAATGAGAGCCGGGTTCCTGGCTCTCATTGCATTTGCCTTCCTTGTGGATTACGCATCGAATTCTGCCACCTGTTCTCCGTTCACCCAAACCGTATAATGTCCTGATGGGAAATTGCCCAAATACACATTCTGCTCGAACGGCTGGAGTATCATCACACAGACCGCGTTCGGGTCGGCGACCGAATAGACCTCAAGGTTGATTCGTTTTTCCTCGTCAGGCTCATGATAAACCGCGCGCAGTTCGTGACACGGTGTGGGCAGATTGCCCTTCAGCATCAGCATAAACTGGGGCGGGTAACTCTCCATAACCAGCAGGTCGGTTGAATCAAGATAGACTCCGTCGCGCGTCAATGTGTCGTCGCCGGGGCGCGGCGCATAGATGGGCGGCAGGCCGCTGGGCGGTGTGTTGCTGTCAATCGGCATATCGGGCGGCATATCAGGGGATTCGGTCGCGACCGGCGCGCAGGCCGACAACGAAGCGACGATCAATACAATCAACAACAGGCGTTTCATGGAAACCTCCAGCGATTTCTTCTTCCATGACGCCCATGAAGCGGGAAAGTTCCTCCATCAACCTTTGATGACCGCCACGGGCCTCAGCCGCGCCACTTTCTTCGCGATGCCCGCCGCGCTGACCGTCTCCACGACCGCGTCCACATCCTTGTAGGCCTGCGGCGCTTCCTCGGCAAGACCGGACAACGACCCCGCGCGGATCTGAATGCCCCGCGCCTGCAACTCCTGCCTCAGCGCGTCGCCGCGGACCTCGTGCTTGGCGCGCGACCTTGACATCACCCTCCCTGCGCCGTGACACGACGAGCCGAACGAACGCGCCATGCTGTCCGCGGTGCCGACCAGCACCCATGAGGCCGTTCCCATACTGCCGGGGATGATGACCGGCTGGCCAATGGCCCGATATTCGGGCGGCAGTTCGGGCGAGCCCGGCCCGAAGGCGCGCGTCGCGCCCTTGCGGTGCACACAGACCTTGATCCGCTCGCCGTCAATCTCGTGCGTCTCGATCTTGCCCATGTTGTGCGTGATGTCATAGACTTGATGCAGGTATGCCTCGCGCGCCTTGAACGTCTCCTCGAAGGCGCGGCGGGCGTTGAAAGCCAGCAGTTGACGATTGGCAAACGCGAAGTTGGCCGCGGCGCGCATCGCGCCGAGATAAGCCTGTCCTTCGGGCGAGTCCATCGGCGCGCAGACCAGTTCGCGGTCGGGCAGTTCGATGCCGTATTTTTTCACCGCGCCCTGGAACTGCTGGACGTAATCGGTGCAGACTTGGTGACCGAGTCCGCGCGAGCCGCAATGGATTTGAATCGTCAGGTAACCTTTGTAGATTCCCATTACGTTTGCGGCGGTCTCATCGAAGATCTCGTCCACGACGTCCACTTCGATGAAGTGGTTGCCCGCGCCGAGCGAGCCGATCTGCTCGCGGCCGCGGGACTTGGCGCGGTCGCTCACTTTGGTGGGATCCGCTTTTTCGAGGCAGCCGCCCTCCTCGGTCCGCGAAAGATCCGCCTGGCTGGCGAATCCATTCCTCAACGCCCAGCGCGAGCCGTCACGCAGAACCTGATCCAATTCTTTCACACTGACCGTCACCGCGCCTTCCTTGCCGACTCCGCTCGGACAATATTGGTTGAGGGGGGTCGCTAGCGTGTCCATGTGCGATTTCACAGATTCGAATTCGAGATTCGATGCCAGCAGTCTCACGCCGCAGTTGATGTCGTAACCGATGGCGCCGGGCGAGACAACACCCTGCGGGAAGCGGGTGGCGGCCACGCCGCCGATGGGGAAGCCGTAGCCCTGGTGCATGTCGGGCATCACAATCACGTGACCGACCAAGCCGGGCAGGGTGGCGGCGTTCATCGCCTGGTCGAGGGATTTGTCACTGGCGATCTGTTCGAGCAGTGCGCGCGTGGCGAACAGTCGCACCGGCACGCGCATGTCGTGACGGACGTGCGTGGGGATTTCCCATTCGTAGTCGCTGATTTGAACGATGTTTTCGATGTTCATGTCGTCACACGTCCAATACAATCTCTGCTTCCAGGCCGCGCGCCGTCTTTTCGATTTTCAAATTGTGATATGTCACTGCCTTGATGGCCTTGTCCATTTTCTGGATCGGCGCGCCATCCATCACAGCTTTCAATTTCGAACCCTCGATATTCAACTGAAATTGATCGAATGCCAGATGTTCCTGTTCCTGTTGAAAGATGAGTTCCGATAAAAACGCGACCAGCAGGGACTCGGCATCAGGTGCATCCGCTGCAAGGTATCGCGTGATGCGCTCTTCTTCGACGAGTCTCACACCTGCCAGCGCGTTCATCGCCCGTGCCGACTCGGCCAGCAGTCCCGCGAGATCGTCCGCCCAGACGCGCACCGCCCAGTCTGCGGTGTGGGGAATCTCCTGCCAGCCCATCAGTCTGTGAATTCCACGCCCTCCACCAGTTTGGCGGGGACGTAGATGCCGCGTCCTTCCACGGCGAGGGTTCCATCGGAGAGGTAGATCTCGCTGCGCGTGTACAGTTTGCGCGCCCCGCGGCGGGTGATGCGCGCCCGCACGGTGACCTTTTGTCCCAGCGGGACGGGCTTGCGATAATCAATCTCCAGGTTGACGGCCATCACGCGCAGGCCCGCGCCCCAGACGGCCGCGCCCATCGCCTCGTCCAGAATGGCCGCGGACGCGCCGCCGTGGACGTGGCCGGGCGGCCCCTGCTGGGCCTCGGTCAGCGTGAACTCGGAGAAGATCCTCCCGTCTTCGATGAACCAGGTCATGCCGATGCCGCGCGGGTTATCCCCGCAGACGAAGCAAGTCCCGTGCCCCGGTAGTTTCCGCATACACTCTCCTTGCCTGCATTGTACTCTCGATGGAGGGATTTATGAACTGCGCCGCTTATCCGTTGAACAGGGAATTGAGATCGTTCGTCGTCGCAATGTATTTACGATACGCGGCGGTCTCGTTCAATATTCCTTTCAATGCCACAAACAACTCCGCCTGCAGATATGGATTCTTTTCCCGCTTCTCTTTCGATAAAGCGACGCGGTCGTCTTCGATGTTTACAGTCAGTTGACCGCCTGCCGCCAGCCACTGCAGCCCGATTTCTGTCGCGCTTTCACGCGAAGCCGTCGCCGCGGTCAATTCGCGAATCGTTGTCTTCCCGCCTCGCTGATTGAGCGCATATTTACATAAACTCGCGAGGCGGTTCAGGAAGTCCTCCGCTTTTTCCTCTGCCGGTGGAACAGCAAATACGTAAACCTTTTTGGGGTTGACAATTTCCATTGCTTTTCGCAGTTCGGCGGGGGAGGGAGGGGTGGTATAAATGGCGAACTCGTCCGCTGGCTGCAACTCGAAACGCGATTTGCCTTTTGATTTATCGCTTCCTTCCGCCCAAATCAACGTTGAAGGTTGAAGGTTGAAGGCTGAAGGCTGCAGCCGCAAATCCAGAATTTCGAGTCTCGATTCCCGAATCTCGATCGGCTTCTCTTCAACGACCCTGAATTCCTCGAATTGCAATGTGACCTGTCTTTGCCCGCGATAAGAAGTGGCGCGCAGGGAGTAGGCGATGTCGAATTTGCCTTCGGCGGTAGGAAGTACCTCTCCTGCGCCGCCCCACCACAGAATGCTTTGGCTGCCTCCGTTTTCATCTTCGACGTTCAGGCGGATATGTTCTTTCGTTTTTCCGATTTCCGCCGTCGCCTTCAGCGTCACATTCCGCGTCGCCAGTACGAGCTCTGGATTTCCCGCGCCGAAGGGAGCCAGCATTTCCAGCGAGTTGGCCAGTTCGATATTGATTTCATTCAAGCCCAGCCAGGCGTCAATTTGAAGCGTCGGCTCTTCGCGGATGACTTTGCCAAGTTGTTTTTCGATGGCTTTGCCAAGCCCTCTGCGAAATGACGGCAGGTTATCTTTTTGAAGCGAAAGCCCCGCCGCCATGGGATGACCGCCGAAGCCGAGCAGGATGTCCTTTTGCGATGCAATCGCTTCGGTGATGTGCAGCCCCTCGATCGAGCGCGCAGACCCTCGCAGCAGGCCGTCGTCCGTTTCGGTCAGCAGGATGGCGGGCTTGTGGTACCGTTCGACGAGTTTGTTTGCCACAATGCCCACCACGCCGCCCGGCCAGTTGGGATAAGAAAGCACAATCGCGGGCTCAGTAAGCAATTCGGAATTTTCGCGCAATTGCGCCTCTGCCGCCTCGTAGACTTGCGAGGTCAGCAATCGTCTCTGCGCATTCAGTCCCTCGATCTGTGCGGCCAGCACACGCGCCCGCGCCGCGTCCTGCGCGAGCAACAATTCAACGGCGGGATTTGCGTCGCTCAAGCGGCCAAGGGCGTTCAGGCGCGGCGCGAAAGTGAAGCCGATGGTTTCCTCGGTGAGCGTTTCGAGTGACGCGCCCGCGAGTTCTGCCATTATCTTCAATCCGAGCCGATTCGTCTCTCGCAGTTGTTGGATTCCCTTTTTGGCGAGGACGCGCGTTTCGCCTCGCAATAAAGCGACATCGGCGATCAAACCCAGCGCAACTAGGTCCAACAAGTCTGTGCTTTTGAATTCTGAGTTCTGAATTCTGAATTCAGAATTTAGAAGCGCTTCCGCCAATTTGTATGCCACACCCACGCCCGCCAGGTTTCGGAGCGGATGATCTTCGGGCAGTAACTTTGGGTTGACGATGGATTTGGCATTTGGAAGCGTCTCGCCGAGGTCGTGGTGATCGGTGACCACCACATCCGCGCCGCGTGAGTTGGCGTAATCAATGGCCTCGTGGGCGGTGATGCCCGTGTCGCACGTGATGATAAGCCTGCTCCCGTTATCGAGAATGGATTTCAAACTTTCGACGTGAACGCCGTGACTCTCCTTGCCGCGAATGGGGA
>DAOTXP010000291.1:0-19016 GCA_034435275.1 Anaerolineales bacterium
GAGCGGTTCGTTGCCCGGACGAAAGACCTCGGCCAGCAAATAGGCGCTGGCGTGAACGAAGAGAGTCCCGCCCAGCCCCAGCCAGAACGCGGCCATGTTCACGGGCTGACCGAGGTAATCGGCGATGGACGCGCCGAGCAGGTAGGTCAACGCAGCGTGGGCGAGGTAAAGCGGGCGGGAGAGGCGGAGGAGGTGGGTCATCAGTTTTTTGCCAAGAACTCTTCGAGCTTTGCAACGGCTTCGGGCAGGTTCTTGCGTCCGAGGCCGAGGCGAAAGTGGTTGGCCGAGTCGTCGTACATCGAGCCAGGCAATAGCAGAACGCCCGCCTCGTTCACGAGTTTATCGCAGAAATCATCCACGTCGCCTTTGAGCAGGCGCGGGAAACCCATCGAGCCTGCGCGCGGGCGAACCCACGCGAATAAATCGGCATGATGGGAAAAGAGATCATCAATAACGGTGAGGTTGTGTTGGATGATGCCGAGGTTGCGGTCAATCAATTTTTGGCGATGACCCAAAGCCAACTCGGCGAGGAACTCACTCGGCGCGCTGTTGCAGATGGTGGTGTAGTCTTTTAGCGCGGCCATGCGGTCGTAGACATCTTTCTTCTTTGTCGCGATCCAGCCGATGCGCAGACCCGCGAGACCGTAGGTTTTGGAGGTCACGCCGAGCGAGACGGCATGATCGCCGAGGTCGCATGCGGCGGGGAGACGCGTCGCGGGGTCGTATTCGGATTCGCGGTAGACCTCGTCGGAGAATAAGAGCAGATTCTTCTCCTGCGCGAAGCGATTGATTTCGTCAAAGTCGGCGCGCGGCATGAGAAAGCCTGTCGGGTTATGGGGCGTATTGACCACAATCGCCTTCGTGTTCGTCCGCATCAGATGGCGCAGTTCGTCCAGATCGAGGGCCCAGTTATTTTCCTCGCGCGCCCGCCACGGACTGACGTCACAGCCGATGGAACGCGCCACGTCGGTCAGTGACTGGTAGCACGGCCAATGGACGATGATGTGGTCGCCTTTTTCGAGCACGGCGTGCATGAAAAGGAAGATAGCCTCCTCCGCGCCCGAGTGGACGAGAATGTCCTCTGGCTGGATGGTCTCGTACAGCCCGCAGATGGCCTGACGCAGAGTCGGGCTTCCCTGCGACTCAGTGTAGCCCAGCCAGGTTTGTTGGAATTTATCCGCCGCGCCTTCTTCGAAGGCCAGCAGGTCAGCGATGGTCACGGCTTCACAATCCGAACTGCAGAGCAGATATTCGGTGGTGAATTCATATTTCGCGAAGTAACGTTCGAGTTTGAAGGGAGGAAGTTTCATGAAAGACTTTCAGCCACGGATTACGCGGATTTTATATCGCTTCTTTCATTAAGCGTTAAGCGCCTTCTTTAAGTCCCGATAGTGAAGTTGGTTGTGGATATACAGCATCTTGATCATTTCGCGCAAAGTAGTCTGGCCGAGGAAGGGATGGCGGCCCGTCACTTCGAGTTCGGCCTCCTGCAAGCCTGAAACCCAGGCAACGGAATCGGCGCGCACGGATTTGTATTGCTCCAGCAGTTCCTGCGGCGACAGGTCGCGCGTCTTTTCCTGCTGGCGCGCGTTGTAGCGGTCAATCGAAAAATCGTCGGTGGCGCCCGCGCCGCCCTGACGCACCTGCTCGAAGAGTCGCACCAATCCGCGCTCGGAGGTGACGAAATGCGAAAGCACCATGCGGACCGTCCAGGCCGCGCCCTCGGTGTAGACTTCCGCGCTCCACCGGTCGTCGGTCAGCGCGGCGAAGAAGTCGGTCATCTTTTGTCCTTCAATTTTCAACTTCTCTGCAAGTTCGGTGGTCTCAGACATGTGTTTCTCCTACAATAAAGAATAACCGCCATCTACAACAATGGTTTGGCCTGTGACATATTCGTTCTTGAGCAGGAACTCCAGCGCGGCGGCGATTTCGTCCAGTTCAGCAGGACGCTGTAACGGCAGGCGTGCAATCATTTTATCCCATTGTTCGGTAGAGACGATGTCGGAATGTAAAACGAGACCTGGCGCGATGGCATTAACACGCACGCGCGGTGCGAAGGCGCGTGCCAGGACTTTGGTCAGCGACTCGAGTGCGGCCTTGCTGACCGTGTAGGCAGGATAGACATGCCAGGATTTTTGCGCGGCCACGTCGGTCACATTGACGATCAGCCCGCCCACGGTCATGCGGCTGGCGGCTGCCTGGGCGAGGAGGAAGGGCGCGCGCAGGTTGAGATCGAAGGCCGCGTCCCAGTCCGCGGCGGAGAGGGAGCGCGCGTCGGCGCGGGTCATGAGAGCGGCGGAATTGACCAATAAGTTGAAAGTGGAAGGTTGAAGGTTGGAAGGTGAAAGGAGCGAGTCGAGTATGGAGATAAGAGAATCGAGTTGCGCGAGATCGGTCAGGTCGGCGCGGGCGAGGGTCACGCGGCTTCCGAGGGATTCAGCCTCGGCCTTGGTCTGACGCGCCTCGTCGTCCGCGGAATAATAATGGAGCAGGAGGTCGTATCCGCTGCGGGCGAGAGTCAACGCAAAGACTTTGCCGAGTCGGTGCGCGCCGCCCGTAACAAGGGCAAGGGGACGAGTCATGTCCCGATTATAAAGAGAAACCCGTTTTCCGTGAGAAAACGGGTTTCCTCTCGCACTCGCGACGAAGCGGGGAGAGGGAAAGAGTCTCAGCCTTTGAAGAAATTGGAGATGAAGAACCAGATATTCGCGGGGCGTTCAGCCAGACGGCGCATGAAATACGGATACCAGTGTGTGCCGAATGGAACGTAGACGCGGACGGGATAGCCCTGCTTTGCCAGCGATTCTTGAAGATCACGGCGGATACCATAGAGCATTTGAAATTCCATGGCGTCCCTGGGCAGGCCGATCTTGTTTGCGTATTGTCTGGCAAACTCGATGCGCTTCTCGTCGTGTGTAGCAATGGCAGGGATGGGCGGGATGCGCCCGTCGCGGCTTTCGGTCGAGCCGTCGGCCAGCGCCGCGTCGAGCAGGATTTTTGTCAACAAATCATAGTTAGCGTCTGTGTCCGCTTTTTTAGGATACGCCTTGTCGGGCGGTTCCTTGTACGCGCCCTTGACAAGGCGGAAGCGCGTCTTTTTTTCGAGCAGGGCACGCGTGTCCGCTTCGGCGCGATAGAGATAAGCCTGTACAGCCATGCCGAAGGTCTTATTGTCGAAGCCCTGTTCGAGCATGGCGTGGTAAATGGAAATGGTCGTATCGGTATAGGGCGTGTCTTCGATGTCAATGCGGATGAAGTTGTTATGTTCCTTCGCGCGCTGGAGGATGCGTTGCAGATTGGCGCGGCAGATGGATTCGTCCAGCCCCATTCCGATCTGCGTCAGTTTGATGGATACGTTCGCGTGGACGCCAGCGCGGTCAATCTCATCCAGGATTTTTAAAATATCGTCTGTCGCCTGTGAGGCTTCTTCGGTGGTGGAAGTATGCTCCCCCAGATGGTCGAGCGTGGCATTGATCCCTTTGGTATTCAGTTCCCGTACTACTCGGATGGCGTCTTCGATGGTTGTCCCGGCGATGAAGCGGGAGGCAGTTTGCCAGGCGAATTTCCAGCCTGTTACCAGTCTCTGCGCCCAGACTGCCTTGGAGAGGTAGATCAGGAAGGAACGGAGCATGTGTCACCTTCGGGGGGAAAATATGTTGTGCCCTGCCCGTTGATTCTAGCACAAGTGCCCGGTTTGAATATGTTATACTTTTTGGGTGACTTAAATCACATCGCGAGGCACTTTGAGAAACCGCAACGCATCCCTCATCCTTCGAGGCGTTTCAGCCCTCTTTCTTGTCTTCGCCCTCATTTTGACGATGATCGCCCTGGTCGGTTACAGCCGCCAGCGCAATAACTACCCTGCGGGCATGACCATCGGCGGCGTAGCCGTGGGCGGTGTGGATCCACAGACCGCGTCTCAGCGCGTTCTGCAAATATACACCTCACCGGTCGAGATACAGTACGCGGGGGCGACCATCCTGGTGGACCCGCTCGTGGCCGGCTTCGAGATTGACCTCGACACGATGCTCGCCGCTGCCGACCTGACCCGCACCGGCTCGTCGTTCTGGGGCGGATTCTGGGACTACCTGTGGAACCGCGAATCCGCTTCGGCCGCGGTGCCGCTCAGCGCTACAGTTTCAGAGGAGCGCCTGCGCGCCTTTCTCCAAAACGAGGTTGCCGCCCGCTACGACACGCCCCCGACCCCCCCACAGCCCATTCCGGGCAGTGTCAACTTCATCCCCGGCCAGCCCGGCCAGACGCTCGACATCGACCGCGCCGTTATTCTCGTGGAGGACGCGCTGCGCTCACCGACTCATCGCATCGTCGCGCTCAGTTCGCAGACCACCGTGTCCGCCCGGCCGACCGTTGACAATCTCGAGATCCTGCTCAAGCAGGTGATCGATCTCTCCGGCTTCGACGGCGTCATCGGCGTGTACATGCTGGACTTGCAGACGCGACAGGAAATCCATTTCGCGTCGAACAACAATCAACCGATAAGCGTTTCACCCGACGTGGCCTTTGGCGCATCCAGCACGGCCAAGATTCCCATCATGGTGGCATATTTTTCGCAATACGGTTCGGCGGCGCTGGAGGAGAATACGACCGAACTGTTGATTGACATGATCCGCCGCTCCGAGAATCCGCCCGCCGACCGTTTCATGGTCAGCCTGGACGAGGAGCGCGGTCCGCTGGTTGTCACCGAGCGGATGCAGGCCCTGGGTCTCACCAACACGTTCATGGCGGGCTACTTCTACGACGGCGCGCCGCTGTTACAGATCATCAACACGCCCGCCAACCAGCGTGTGGACGTCACAACCAATCCTGACCGCTACAACCAGACCACTCCCTCCGATATGGGGATGCTGCTCGAAGATATCTATCAATGCGCGGAGACCGGCGGGGGCGCGCTTGTGACCGTCTTTCCAACCACAATGAATCAACGAGTCTGCCGGCAGATGATCGACATCCTCGTGCAGGATAAACTCGGGGCGCTGTTGCAGGCCGGGGTCCCGGAAGGCACGCTGATTGCCCACAAGCACGGCTGGGTCACGAATCCGTTGACAGGCGTCATTGATAATGTCAGCGATGCGGCCATCGTCTATTCGGCGGGCGGCAATTACATCCTGGTCGTCTATGCCTATCATCCCACTCAGATTGTCTGGGATACCACCGCCAACCCGCTCTTTGCACAAATCTCACAGGCGGTCTACAATTATTTCAACGTGCCGGTTCAATAAGCCTCGACTATAATCAAAGCATGAGCGCCGCACTTGGACTCTTCCGACTCCAGAAAATCGACTCGCACCTGGATCAGACCCGGGCGCGGTTGGAAGCCATCCGCCAGACGCTCGAGAACGACGCGGACCTCAAAGCGGCCTCCGCCAAACTGGCCGCCGCGGAGGCCGAGTCCCAGTCCGCCAGCCGCCTCCAGCGCGAAGCTGAAATGGAAGTCAAGACTCAGCGAATAAAGATCGAACAGGTCGAAGCCAGCCTGTATGGGGGCGCGGTGCGCAATCCCAAAGAGTTACAGGATTTGCAGCGCGACGCTGCCTCGCTCAAAAAGCATCTTGCCACTCTCGAAGATCGTTTGCTGGAAGCGATGCTGTTCAGCGAGACCGCCGAGAAGACTCTCGCCGAGGCGCGCGCGAAAATGCAACAAGTTGAAGCCAGCCGCGGCGACCAAAACCTGAGCCTGACCGACGAATTATCCAGCCTGAAGCGCGAGATGGAACGTTATGCATCGGAGCGGAAGGCCGTCCTGAGCGCGCTCGACATCCAATGGCTCGACCTGTACGAATCCCTGCGCGTGGAACGGCGCGGTGTGGCCGTCACCGCCATCAGCGACGGGGCATGCGCCTCCTGCGGCACAACCCTGACTCCCGCGCACCAACAAAGCGCTCGTTCGGCCGGGCAACTCGTTTACTGTCCCACTTGCGGACGAATCTTATACGCCGACTAGAATATGCGCTTCATCCTCGATCCCTTCTCGTTTCTTGTCGGTTTCATTGTAGCCCTCGGCTTTGTGTGGCTCTACAGCCGCATGCGCCCGCTGTTCAAGGAAATGCAGGCCAACGCGGCCGTTGCCCGCGAGGAGGCCCGGGCGCGCCGCTCCAGCGGCGTGGAGGATAACCACCGCCGTATCACATTGCGACGGGCACAGGGCATGCACATGGCCGCCCCGCTCTTTGCACTGGACGAAATTCTCCAGCCACCCCAGCTTATCGCTCCCCTGCCGCACGTTGAGCCGGGCGGGCCATTGCTCACCGAGGACATCGTCACACAGACGCTTCCTTACATGCCGGCCTGGCCTGAGATGGCCGCGCTGTACGGCTCCCCAACCCTGACCCTGCCCAAGGCACTTTCCGGTGGAACCAATCTGGTCATCACCGGCGAGGCCGGTCATGGAAAGACCGTCGCGCTTGCCCACCTCGCCTCACTCGCCGCAAATCGCGACCCAAGCCTGGGTGCGCTCAGCAACGCAGTCCCATTCCTCATGCACGTTGCAGACCTCAACCTCCAGGCAGACATGAAAAACGTGCTGAATCCAATCCTTGCCGCGGTGGAGGCCAACGCGCCGCTTCTCGACCTGGGAAGACTGCCGGGCTTTGTCCAGTATGCATTCCAGGGCGGACACGCACTCTTCCTCCTCGACGGTTTCGATGAACTGCCTCTCGAGCAGGAACAGGCTGTTTCCGAATACCTCAAGGCATTGCTCGCAGCCTACCCGAAGATTCGAATCGTGACCACCGCCGCGTCCCAACAACTCGATGGCCTGCTCGCGCTCGGCTTCGCGCCCCTGACCATCCTGCCCTGGGGGCCCATGCAGCAAAACGAATTCATCCATCGCTGGGGACAGGCGTGGGGACAATTCGTCGGCGTGGACGAGTGGACGCGGAGCGCGCCGCAACAAGTGGACTCGATCCTCCTGGACATCTGGCTGAGCGCCGACAACCATACGTTGACTCCCCTCGAGCTGACTCTCAAGGTTTGGGGCGGGTACGCGGGTGACAGTCTCGGACCGCACGTGCTGGAATCTATCGCCGCGCACGTGCGCCGCGTCGCCCCGTCCAATACACCGGCTGCCGCACTCGAGACACTCGCCATGCAGATCGTACTCACCGCCCAGCCGGTCTTCGATCCGCGCAAGGCGAGTGAATGGGTACGTTCATTCGAAATGATCGAAGAAACACCCGTAGAAACAACAACGGCCGAGACCATCCAAAAGCCACAGACCGGCCCGCTTGGGGAGCAGTCCAAACCCGCACAACTTCCCAAGACAGGCCCTCTTGCAAAAACCGGGCCGCTGGGCAAGACCGGTCCATTGGGACAAAAACCTCGACCGAGCCAGCCCAGGCAACCCAGCGCGGGATTGCTTGGAAAGATGGCCTCATCCGGCCTTTTGGTCACACATCCGAATAATCGAATGCGCTTCCTGCACCCGGTCTTCGGCGGATACCTGGCCGGGCGCGGTTTGTCAGCGTTTAATGCCAGCCAGGCCCTGCTCAAGCAGGCGGATTGGACCGGCAAACTGCTGGCCATGCGTTATCTGGCCGCCCACATGGACGTGACCAGCCTGGTTGACGCCATGCTTCAACAACCTGATCCGCTCCTGCGGCGTCCGCTATTGAACGCCGGCCGCTGGCTGCGTGACGCGCCGCGCGACGCACCCTGGCGCGGCAAAATCATGGCGGGACTGGCACAGCTCCTGCAAACCGAGGGACTGCCGCGCGCCTTGCGCGGCCAGGCCATGGCCGCCTTTGCCTGGAGCGGAGATCCCGGCGCGGCGGCGTTCTTCCGTCAGGCATTGAACTCGCTTTCGTTCGAACTCATTCCTCTGGCTGCGCTGGGGAGCGGGTACATTCGAGACATCAAAGCCATTGACCTTTTGGTCGCGACGCTTTCTGCGCCGAGCCTCAATTCGCGACGCGCGGCCTGTCTCGCTCTGGTTGCCATCGGCACGGAACGGTCGCTCGAACCGGTCGCCCGCGCCCTCCTTCAAGGAGACGAAGACCTGCGCCGCGCCGCGGCCGAGGCGCTCGCCAACGACCCGGTGGAAGGTCACGCCATGCTACGCGACGGCGCGACCCTCACAGACATCCTGGTGCGCCGCGCCGTGGTCTACGGGCTGGCGCGCCTCGAGATGGAATGGGCTATTGAGACGCTGAGAAAGATGCAAGTGGAGGACGAACAGTGGGTGGTTCGCAACGCCGCGGGCGAAGTGCTCGACAGCAAGACCCATCTTGACCCGCGCGTACCGGCCAGGCTCACCCGCCCATCCGATACACCTTGGCTGGTCGAGTTTGCGAGCAAACAGGGCGTGGGAATTTCGCCCGGCGCCGCCGCCACCGACCTTTTGCTGACGGCCCTCAAAAGCGGCAACGAAGACGAACGCCTGGGCGCATTGCCCTACCTGCGCCGTACACCCACCGAAGGCGTCATCAAAGCATTTTACACCGCCCTGCAAAGCGACGATCCCGAACTGCGCGATTATGTCTTCCAGACCCTGAGCGAACTGGGCGCGGCCGGTGTACATCTGCCTGACCCGGCGCAGTTCGGCTTGGGCTAGGAGATTCCCATGCTCATCACGAACGCGTCCCTCGTCACCTGGGGAACGCCCAACCAGATCCTAGTAGACAATGCGCTCCTCATCGCGGACGGTCGTATCCGCGAGATCGGAGCATCCGCGCACCTCGAAGCGAAATATTCGAACGAGGAAAGGCTCGACGCGGGCGGACAACTTGTCCTGCCGGGCAACATCTGCGCACACACACACTTCTACGGCGCATTCGCGCGCGGTATGGCCATCCCCGGCGACGCACCCGAAAATTTCAAACAGATTTTGGAACGCCTGTGGTGGCCGCTTGACAAATCCCTCGACGATGAGGCAGTGCGTTATTCCGCCCTCGTCTGTCTCGTGGACGCGGTCAAGCACGGCACCACCACGCTGATTGACCATCACGCCTCGCCCAACGCTATTGACGGCTCGCTCGACTTGATCAGTGAAGCCGTCGTTCAATCTGGACTTCGGGCCTGCCTGTGCTACGAAGTGACCGATCGCGGCGGCCCGGAGAAAATGCGCGCCGGCATCCGCGAGAACGTGCGCTTCATCCAGAAGAAAAAACCCCCGCTTCTCGCCGCGACCTTCGGCCTGCACGCCCCGTTGACCCTCTCCGACGCCACCCTCGAAGAGTGCCGCGCCGCCGCGCCCGAGGGGACAGGATTCCACATCCACGTTTCGGAATCAGAAGATGATGGGCATTCCATGTTCGATGATAACAAATCGGGCGACGCCTGGCCGGTGGACTGGCTCAATAAGCACGGCATCCTCGGCCCGCGTACCATCATCGCCCACGGCGTCCACCTCGACGAGTACGAGATGGACCAACTCGCCGCCACGCAGACCTGGGTCACGCACCAGCCGCGCTCGAACATGAACAACGCCGTCGGCGTGGCACAAGTCGAGAAGATGCTCGAAAAGGGAATCAAAGTCTGCCTCGGCAATGACGGTTTCTCCAACGCCATGTGGGAGGAATGGAAGACGGCCTATCTCCTGCACAAAATCCACAACCTGGACCCGCGCCGCATGAACGGCGCAACCGTGACCCAGATGGCAATCTACAACAACGCCGCGCTCGCCAACGTCTTCTTTCCCGACGCGCCCATCGGGCAGATTACACTAGGCGCGTTTGCCGATCTCATTTTTTTGGATTACCATTCTCCCACTCCCCTCACTGCGGGCAACCTGCCCTGGCATATCCTTTTCGGCTTCCAGCCAAGCATGGTGACTACAACCATCGTCGCGGGCAGCGTTCTGATGAAAGACCGTCAATTGCTAACCCTCGATGAAAAGGAAATTGCCGCCAAGGCGCGCGAGCAGGCAATCAAGACCTGGAAACGCTATAACGAACAATTTTTATAAAAGAGGAAACATGGTTGAATCGTCGCTGCTCTTATCCATCGCAATTCTTGGAGGAACGGGCAAGGAGGGCAAAGGCCTCGCCTACCGCTGGGCGAAGGCTGGCTATCACATGTACGTCGGCTCACGCAATGCCGAAAAAGCACAGGCTGTCGCAACTGAACTGATGAATCTGCTCAATGGCGATGCCGCCATCGAGGGCCTCTCCAACCTCGATGCCGCGCAAAAAGCGGACATCGTCGTATTGACCGTCCCGTATGCCGCGCACGCGTCCACGCTCGAGTCGGTGAAAGAGGCCCTCAAAGGGAAAACCCTGATTGATGTGACCGTGCCCCTCGTCCCGCCGAAGGTGGCGACGGTGCAGATGCCCGCCGCGGGGTCCGCCGCGCAGGAGGCGAAGCAGATTCTCGGCGACGGCGTAGAGGTCTGCGCCGCGTTCCAGAATATCTCCCACGAGCACTTGCTGACCGACGCGGATGTAGAATGCGACGTGCTTGTCACGGGCACGAGCAAGGATGCCCGCGCCGAAACCATTAAACTCGTCGAAGCCGCGGGCCTCACCGGCTGGGACGCGGGCCCACTCGAAAATTCCGTGGTCGTCGAGGGCTTGACCAGTGTGCTGATCGGCATCAACAAGAAGTATGGAAGCACGCACGCAGGGATTAAAATTACAGGCATCGAACGATAAACAAGCGGTATGACGTTGACTCTTACTCTCCTCGCGCATATCCCTCTCATCCGCCACGGCGACGACCTGGCGGATATTCTTCTAACGGCACTTCGCACTTCACACATCGAACTCCGAGACGACGACATCCTTGTCCTGGCATCCAAGATCGTTTCCAAATCCGAAGGGCGGATGGTGGACCTCGCCGCTGTCACACCCAGCGAACGCGCGCGCGAACTGGCGCGGCAATCCGAAAAAGATCCGCGTGTCGTCGAGCTCGTGTTACAGGAAAGCAACGAAACCCTGCGTGTGCGCCCTGGGACGATCATCGTCGAGCACCGCCTCGGCTTCGTCTGTGCCAATGCGGGGATTGACCATTCTAACGTTGGCACACGCGACGATGTCTCCAGTCGTCCAGCGCAAGCGGCCAAAGTTGCTGCTGCAAGTGAATTCGTGCTCTTGCTTCCCATGGACCCCGACTCCTCGTCCCGCGCGATTCGAGAGAAAATCAAATCCCAAACGGGAAAACGGATCGGCGTCATGGTCATCGACTCCCATGGACGCGCCTGGCGCAACGGCACCGTCGGCGCGTGCATCGGCCTGAGTGGAATCCCCGCGCTGGTGGACCTGCGCGGCCAGCCCGATCTGTTCGGGTATACATTGCGCATCACCCAGGTCGGCGCGGCGGACGAATTGGCCGCGGCCGCCAGCCTCGTCATGGGACAGGCCGCCGAGGGCACGCCCGCGGTACACGCGCGCGGATTCCCGTATCCGTTGCGCGAGGGCTCGCTCAAAGAATTGCTCCGCCCTAAAGAACAAGATATGTTTCGATAAGGAACACCATGAACTCCATCCCCGTCGAATATCACGACCTGCTCAGGGACGAGACCAAAGCCTATCTCTTCCTCGCCACCGTCATGCCCGACGGCTCGCCGCAGGTGACGCCCGTCTGGTTCAACACCGACGGCGAGTTCATTCTCATTAACACCAACGAAGGCCGCGTCAAGGACCGTAACATGAAGGCGCGGCCCAAAGTGGCCCTGGTCATTCAGGATCCCAAAACGCCATACCGTTACATCCAAATTCGCGGCGAAGTAGTGGCCCATACCACCGACGGTGCCGACGAACACATCAACACACTCTCCCTCAAATATGACAGCAAACCCTGGACCTATCGAAAGGGCCAGAAGCGGATCATCTACAAAATCAGGCCGAGGCACATTGACCAGCACTGAGCTGCATCACTTCCTGCGGACGCGTCGCACCATCCGCCGTTTCAAAGTGGACCCCGTGCCCGATTCCGTTATCGAGCGGATTCTCACCACCGCGGCCTGCGCGCCCTCCGCCCACAACCTCCAGCCCTGGCGGTTCGTCGTCGCGTCCGACGCGTCCGCCCGCTCGCGCCTCGGACAAGCCCTCACCTCCAAAATGCGCGTCGACATGCAGGCCGCGGGCGCAAGCGAATCCGAAATCGAGAAGCGCGTCGCCAACTCCCTGCGCCGCATTGACGAGGCCCCCGTCCTCCTCCTCCTCTGCCGCGACGTGACCGCCGTCCGCGCCGACACGCCAGAAGAAACTATCATGGCGACACAGTCCGTCGCCGCGGCGGGACTGCAACTCCTGCTCGCCGCACACGCCGAGGAACTGGGAGGCAATTGGATCTGCTGGCCGCTCTATGCACAGGAGGAAACTCGTGCCGCACTGGAGTTGCCAGCAACGTGGGAGCCGCAGGCGATGTTTTTTATTGGTTACGCGGATGAAACGCCGAAAGAAAAAATACCGGCATTAATCGAGGCTGTGACGATCCGCCAATGAACATCGTCGCCCTCGCGGGCGGAGTCGGCGGAGCGAAACTCGTGCACGGACTCGCCCAGGTCCTGCCTCCCGAAGACCTGACCGTCATCGTCAACACGGGCGATGACTTCGAGCATCTCGGCCTATCTATTTGTCCCGACCTCGATACGGTTTGCTACACCCTTGCAGGACTCGCCAATCCTGAAACAGGCTGGGGCCGTGCGGACGAGACGTGGCAGGCGATGTCCAATCTCAAAACGCTGGGTGGACCCGACTGGTTCAACCTCGGCGACCAGGATCTAGCCACGCATCTCGAACGCACACGGCGGCTGAAAGAGGGACAGTCCCTTTCGCAGATCACACGCGACTTTTGCAAGGCATGGGGCGTACGCCACATCGTCCTGCCGATGAGCGACCAGCCTGTGCGCACTGTCGTCGAAACGGATGAGGGCGACCTGTCCTTTCAGGAATACTTCGTCCACCGCCGTTGTCAGCCGCGCGTGAAAGGCTTTCGCTTCGACGGAGTCGATTCCGCGGAACCAGCCGCGGGTGCGCGCGAAGCGGTCCAGTCTGCCGACGCGATCGTTATCTGTCCGTCGAATCCGTGGGTGAGCATTGATCCAATCCTGCGCGTTTTTTCCCCTACCCCTTTGCCTCTCTCCCGGCAGGAGAGGGATTCGGGTGAGAGAAAGAAAGTGGTCGCCGTCTCCCCCATCATCGGCGGAAAGACCGTCAAAGGACCTGCCGCAAAGATGTTCGCCGAACTAGGAATCGAACCGTCTGCAAGCGCGGTAGCAGAACACTATGGAAACCTGCTGACTGGAATCGTAGTGGATTCGGTGGATTCAGAACTCGCAAAAGCGATTAAAATCCAAACGCTCGTGACAGATACGATCATGAACTCCTCATCGGACCGTGCGCGGCTGGCGCGAGAAATTTTGGAGTTTATCGGAACTCTTCTATGACGCTCTGGGCAATTGTCCCTGTAAAACCATTGCGGCGCGGAAAGTCCCGTCTGGCGGGCGCGCTGTCGGAAGATGAACGAACACACCTGAATCGGGTGTTATTGGAACATACTTTGACAACCTTGGGGGGGATCAAAGAGGTGGAACACATACTGGTCGTCAGCCGCGACCCACATGCCCTGACCATCGCCCGCAATCTCGGCGCCCGCACCGTCCGCGAGGACGGCCAACCCCATTTGAATATGGCGCTGAAGCGTGCGACCGTCGTGGCGCAAATGCACGCCACGCGCGGCGTCCTGGTACTTCCCGCCGACCTGCCCCTGCTGACCCGTGAAGATATTCAATCCCTGCTCGAACACGCGGTGGACCCGCCTGTGGTGGTCATCGCGCCGGACCGTCACAAAAAAGGAACCAACGCCCTGCTGATCTCGCCCTCAGGGCTGATCGAATACGACTTCGGCGACGACTCATTCAAGCGCCATTGTGAACGCGCCAGGAAGGCGGGGGCGCGCCTCGAAATTGTCAACCTGCCCTCGCTCGGCCTGGACCTCGACCTGCCCGCCGATCTCGACATCGTACTCGAGCAATTCAATTTCATGAAAGCCGATTCCTGACTTCACTTGAGGAGGACTCGATGGCCGAACGCGTCGCACTTTACTTGCAGGATTCGCACGATCTCCGCGACGGATTGGATTACGTCCGTTACGCGGAGGAGAAAGGCTTCGAAGCCGTCTGGCAGGCGGAAAGCCGCCTGGTGCGCGACGCCATTGTCCCGATGGCGGCCTACGCCGCGGTGACAACCCGACTCAAAGTCGGCTCAGGCGTGATCAACAACTGGACGCGCAACATCGGACTGCTCGCTGCAACGTTCCTCACCCTGGACGATCTCGCCCCGAACCGCGTCATCTGCGGCATCGGCGCGTGGTGGGATCCGCTGGCAAAGAACGTTGGCATCGAACGCAAAAAACCTCTGCTTGCCATGCGCGAGACGGTCGAAGTAATGCGCCGATTGCTCAACATGGAGCGCGTCACCTTTCACGGCGAATTCCACCACGTGGACAATATCGAACTCGACGTGGTGCATGGCCGCCGCGAGCCGCGCAACGTCCCGATCATGATCGGTGCCACCGGCGACCAGATGATGGAACTGACCGGCGAGATCGCCGACGGCGCCGTGCTGAATTACTGCGTGGCCCCCGAATACAACGACCGCGCCATGGAGTTACTGCAAAAAGGCCTGGACAAGTCCGGCCGCAAGATGGAAAACTTTGACCGTCCCCAACTGATTGTCTGCTCGGTGGATGAGAGTCACGAAAAGGCCGTGGATTACACCAAGATGCTCTTGTGCCAGTACCTCGCGCAGCAACCGCACATCGCCAAAGCCTCCAATGTGCCGGACGATGTCATCCATGAGATTCAATCCATCCTCGGCTGGCCTGCCACGAAAGAACAGATCCTGAAGGCCAAAGATTTGGTTCCGCACAGCCTCGTCCACAAGATCACCGCCTCGGGCACACCGGAAGAAGCCAAAGCCAAAGTGGAAGAGTACAAAAAGCGCGGCTGCACCTGCCCCATCCTCTACCCCGTCGGCGGAAATTTCAAACTATTGATAGACACCTTTGCCCAGCAATAACCATCCCAGAAACCAGGTTTCCGCGAGAAACCTGGTTTCTGCTTATCACATTGTCACCCCCAAACAATGAGCCATGTCATCTTGACGTATGATGCCGCTTCGGCTATCTTTTCGCCCAATTGCAAAATTAATGCTCGAAAGCATGTGTAGGACACGTTCTCTAATGTGCCGATCGCCACAAGAGAACGCCGGTTACACAAAAACAAGGAGAAATCATTTATGTCCCTCACCAGCACCATCACCTGTGACCTCGAAGGCCGCATCGAAACCTACAACAAAGGCGCGGAACAGATCTTCCAATACTCCGCCGATGAAGTGATCGGCAAAAAGCGCGTCTCGCTCTTCTCGCCGGGACTCGTCGTCCTTGAACATGTACCCACTTGGTTGAAGATTGCCGCCGAGAAAGGCGAATTCAAAACCCAGACCGTCTTCCTCCGCAAGGACGGCACTGCCTTCGCCGCCGACATCCGCATCACGCCCACCTTCAAGGATGGCCGGCAAATCGGCTTCTGCGGCGTGACCACCCCGCGTCCCGATGTGGATGCGGCTAAAGCCTGGCCTCAGGTCTCATTGATGACAAAAATTTTTTCGGCGCTCGTGGTCACGCGCGCCCCCTTCCTCACCGCCACTCTCGTGCCGGTGATCATCGCCGCGGCATGGATCGCCGCACGCGGGCTCGCCGCGCCGTTCCCATGGGGCCTGTTCTGGCTGGTGATGTTGGGAGCCGGCGCCATGCACGTCGCGGCCAACACATTCAACGATTACTTCGATTGGACCAGCGGAACCGATAAAGTCAACAATGATTACTTCATGCCCTACTCCGGCGGAAGCCGTTCCATTGAGTTAAGACTGATTTCCGAAAAAGGCCTCCGGCGGCTGGCCTTCGTTTCGCTGGCAGTGGCCTCGGCCTGCGGCCTGGCAGTATTGCTGGCGACGGGAAGAATCTGGCTGCTCGCATTCGGTGCGTTCGGCGCATTCTCCACCTACTTCTACACCGCGCCGCCTCTCCGCCTCGCCGCCCGCCGCGGACTGGGTGAATTGCTCATCGGCCTCAACTTCGGTCCGCTCATGGTGGCCGGCACCGTCTATGCCCTCAGCGGCTCGCTCACCTGGCTCGATTTCTTCATTGGCGTGCCGATCGGCCTGTTCACCACGGCAATCCTGTGGATCAACGAATTCCCCGACCTCAAAGCGGACGAAATGAGCGGCAAACTCAACCTGGTGGTAACACTTGGAGAGGAACGTGCCCGGTGGGGATACCTGTTCATCCTGGTGCTGGCTTTTGGGTTGATCGTCCTCGGCGTGGCCTACGGCTGGCTTCCCATCGGTTCGCTCGCCATGTTGCTCAGCCTGCCTGTAGCCTGGTTCACCACGCGCACTCTCTTTCGACATTACCGTGAACGCGCCCTCATCAAGGGCAATGCCGCCACCATCCAGTTGCACATGCTGGCTGGCTTGCTCCTGGCAATTGGGTTTTGGATTGGCACAATTTTAAGTTGACAACCAACGGCAAACGCATCGTGCAAGGCCAACAGATGTTCGCGCGCATCGCCCCGCGCTATGACCTGATGAACCGCCTGATGACAGGATTTCAGGACATACGCTGGAGACGGCGCGCCATCCGACTCGCGAGACTCACTCCCCGCGCCTTTCTCCTGGACCTCGGGGCAGGCACCGGCGATCTGGCGCGCGCGGCCCTCCAGCGCCACCCCGACGCGCGCATCGCCGCCGCGGACTTCACCCTCGAAATGATGCGCGCCGGACAGCGCCTCGGCCCCCTCCCCTTCACCGCCGCCGACGCGCTCCGCCTCCCGTTCGCGAACGCGTCCTTCGACGCGGCCGTTTCGGGGTTCCTGATGCGAAACGTGGCCGACCTCCACAAGGCCCTGCAGGAGCAATATCGCGTCCTCAAGCGCGGTGGACGAATCGTCATCCTCGATACTACGCGACCGAAGAAGAACATCCTCTCGCCGCTGATCTGGATTCACATGCATGTTGTCATCCCCGCACTCGGCACACTCGTCGCTGGGCTGCGTGAGGACTACAAATATCTGACTGTCTCCACCGAGAATTTCGTCACCGCTGAAAAGTTGGCCGCCCTCATGGCTGCGGTCGGATTCAAAAAAATCTACTTCGAGCGATTGATGTTCGGAACGATTGCCATCCATCGGGGCGAGAAATAAGAGGCCGCTTCAAAAGACGAGAGGGCGCCTGTTGAAGCAGACGCCCTCTTTGCATTAAGAAGGAACTGTTTCCGGCACGGGCCGAAAACGCTCGCGTTCTCCCAATTTCAAATGCAGACCATAGAATGCCGTCATCGCCACCGCGCACAGGATTCCGCCCGCATACCAGACCCAGTTCGGGTTGTAGTTGTCGAGAATCAAACCCGCCGCCCAGGGACCGACCATCGAAGGCACAGCCCATCCCAATCCGCCGACCGCCATGTAGCGGCCGCGCATCTCCTCCGGCGCAAAAGCCGCCAGCAAGGCCTGCGTGGTGGGGATTCCAACCATCTCGCCCATCGTCACAATCCAGATTGCCAGCAGGAAGAGAGGATAGACCGAGACGAATCCGTACATCGTAAAGCCGACCAGATAAAAACCCGACGCAGTCATCATCATCAGCAGGGGCGGGAAGCGTTTGACGTAACGCGTGATGGAGAACTGTGCCAGCACCACCAGGACCGCGCTGGACGACATGAGGAAACCGTAACCGCGCGGGTCCACGCCGTGCTCGTCGCGCAGAAACACAGACAGGGTGGTGTACATTTGCTGATACACGGTCAACATCAGAATGCAGGCAAGGATGAACGCCATGAAAGCGCGGTCACGCAGTACATGACGGTATCCCCTCAACGTCCGGAGGAATGACTCATGTTCCGTTGCCTCGCGCGGCTGAGGTTTGGTCTCAGGAATCAGGCGGTAGAAGATGGCGGCAGTGATCAGGCTGATGACGGCGTCCAGCACGAACAGCCAAAAGAATGAGCGCGAGGCCATGAAGCCCGCGATGGTTGGGCCGATGATCCAAGAAAGATTTCCCACCACGCGCAGAATACCAAATCCCTCGGCGCGTTTCGCCTCGGGCAGGATGTCCGCGATCATGGCGTTGTGGGCAGGCCCCGCCACATGACCCAGCAGCCCGACAATGACAATCAGTCCGTAGAATACTTCCAGTTGGGTGACCGCCCCCAGCGCCAGCGCGCTCAACGCGCTGAAGACCAACCCGAAGAGGATGATGCCGCGGCGGCCGAACTTGTCGGTCAGTGCGCCGCCGATGGTGCTTCCAATCAGTCCCGCGATCGAATTCATGGCGAGCATGGCGCCCGCGATGGTCATACCCACGTTGAACTTCTGGGTGATGTAGAGCGCGAAGAACGGATAGAGCAGGGTCGCGCCAATCCCGTCAATGAACGAAACGCCTACGACGATCCAGAAACGAGTTGGAAATTCCCGATAGATGATCTGAAATTTGGCAAACACAGGTGTCTCCCTTTATGGGCAGCAGCGCAAATATCCATCAGTCTACCATAAATCCCGCCTCCCTTTGCTATAATGACCGCATTCCCCCTTCAGGAGACTCGCGTGCGCCTCAAACAACCCAATTCCCGTCACTGCTTCGTCTGCGGGCTGGAAAATCCCGTCGGCCTGCACCTGCACATGTACCAGACCGCGCCCGGTGAGATCGAAACGACCTACACCGCGCCGGAGCATTTCCAGGGCTATCCCGGCATCCTGCATGGGGGCATCGTCGCTTCCATCCTCGACGAGGTGTCGGGGCGCGCTCACATGGGATCGGACCCATCGAAGCCGCGTTTTATGTTTACCGGCAAACTGGAGATCAAATACCGCAGGAATGTGCCCATTGGAAAATTGCTGAAGATCGTCGGCAAAGCAGGCAGGGAACGCAGTAAATTCGTGGAGGCATGGGCAGGAATCTACGACGGCGAAACCGGCGAACTGCTCGCCGAAGGGAATGCCGTCCACGTCAATGTGCCCGAAGATCAATTCGACATGTCGAGATTGTCCGAACTGGGCTGGA
>DAOTXP010000292.1:0-28894 GCA_034435275.1 Anaerolineales bacterium
CACAACAAGACCTTCGAATACAAGACCTACGCCGGCGAGCCGCACGGCTTCCAGAAGAACGCCAACATCCTCGATGCCTACAAGCGCATCGAACGCTTCCTCGACTGGTACCTGCTCCCGCCGCCCATCCCGCCCTCGCCCACGCCCGAGCCACAGGACCTGTCCATCTCGGTGGCCGAAACCGAACCGGTCGAAGGCGGCGCGCAATAACCATTTGAACCGCGAAGAAACGAAACACGCGAAGAGAGTGAGACTCCGCTGCTTCGCGGTGAACTTTTTGTTTGCAGAGTCTGAGGAGAGGGTGTGGCCGACTTCTTTCACTACGACGATCTGACCTGGCCCGAAGTTGCGGACCTGCCGCGCCATGTGCCTCTCATCCTCCCTCTCGGTTCAGGCTGGGACCTTGAATTGGTCGCCGCGCAACTGGGCCATCCCCAACGCCTCGGCATTCTCCCGTCCTTCCCTTTCGGCTGGCGCGGCAGTGGACTGGCCGTCCCTGAAAATTTACTTGCCGCTTACGTCGGCAACCTGCTCGACAGCCTGCGCGACGATGGGTTTACGCGCGTGTATGCGTTGACTCCGCAGGGGATTGATTTGGGATTGGGGGAGTCTGCATTGCGTACACACGTAGACGCGTACACAAGTACACACGTACACACGTTGCCGCCCGATACGGAACGCGGGAAGGTAATTTTGATTCCGATTGGTCATACCGAGCAACATGGATTCCATTTGCCGCTTTCGGTGGATACGATCATCATTGACGCCATCGCAAAAGGCACGGCGGCGAAAGTCCCCGAACATGCTTACACATTGCCCGTGACGCCGTATGGGGTGAGCACGCACCGCTCCTCCTTCGCCGCGACCATGAACGCGGGCGGACGCGCCTTCGAAGATTTCTGGCTCAGCGTCATTGACGTGCTCGCGGTGCGCGGCTTCGACCGCTTCTACTTCATGAGCGGACATGGCGGCAACATGTCGTTTCTCGTCAACATCGTCAAATACGCGGGCGAGCGCCATCGTCGCATTTTCTGCGCGACGGCTTTCCTGCACACTTCGGGCAAGATCGGCGCGGCGGCCATCGAGAAATATCGCACCTCGCCCATTGGCGGGATGGGGCACGCGGGCGAACTGGAGACCTCCTTCCTGCTCCACCTGCGCCCCGACCTATGTCACATGGAGCGCGTCGTGGATGAGACCGATTTCGTCGCCACGCCCTCCTATTACATGGATTGGATCGAGGGCGGCAGTCTCATCGCCAATCCACCCTGGGACGATGACACGAAGACCGGCGCGTACGGCGCGGGCAGTCACGCCACCGCGGAGAAGGGACGACTGTGGCTGGAGGCGGCAATCGAGGAGAAGGTCGGTCACGTGGCCGAGATCCACGAACAGCACCGCCGCCGCGAGGAACGGAGGAACGCAGGCTATGGGTTGTGGGGGAAAAAGTAATCTGTCATTGCGAGAAGCCGATGGTCGAGTAGACGGCGTAAGTACGCCGCATCAAGACCGAGGCGACGAAGCAATCCCCAAGTTAATGAGGAGATTGCTTCGCCCCTTCGGGGCCCGCAATGACACATGCACGTTATAATCGCGGCATGACCCAATTCCACTTCCACCATCCCATCGAAGTCCGTTACGGCGACCTCGACCCACAGGGCCATGTCAACAACGCCAAATACGTGACCTTCTTCGAGCAGGCGCGCATTCAATATATCAAGCACCTTGGCCTGTTCAAGGAAGGCCAATCCTTCATGGATATTGGCGTCATCCTGGCCGATGTTCACATCGCGTTCAAGAAACCCGTCGAATGGGGGATGCCCATCAAGGTTGGCGTGCGGACGCTGAAGATCGGCAACAAGTCCATGACGGTGGAGCAAAACGTGGTCCACGCGCAGACCGGGGAGTTGTTTGCCATCGGGGAAGTGGTTATGGTCGCGTATGATTACCGCGCGGGAAAATCCATCCCGATCCCGCAGGAATGGCGGGAGGCGGTTCGCAAACACGAAGGAGTATCATGAGCCTGCCCGAAATCAACACATCTTATTTGCTCGATTTCCTCATCCGCCTGCTGAACATTCCCTCGCCCACCGGCTTGACCGAATCGGCCATGGCCCTGGTCGAGAAGGAACTGTCGGCGTATCCCGCTTTGCAGATGAGCCGCACGCGCAAGGGGGGGCTGGTCGTCCGCTGGCAGGGGCAAAGCGGCGAGGCGCCGCGCGCCCTCACCGCGCACGTGGACACGCTCGGCGCGATGGTCAAGGAGATCAAATCCAACGGTCGTTTGCAGTTGACGAAGATCGGCGGCTTTGCGTGGAATACGGTGGAAGGCGAGGGCTGTTGGGTATTCACTTCGGAGGGGCGCAAGGTGCGCGGCTCGCTGTTGCTGGACAAAGCCTCGGGCCATGTTCACGGCGCGGCGGTCAACGAGACCCAGCGCAGTGACGACAACATGGAGGTTCGCCTCGACGCGCGCACCGCGTCCGCGCGCGAGACCGAGGGGCTGGGTATCCGCGTCGGCGACTTCGCGGCCTTCGACCCGCGCGTCGAAGTGACGGAGGGATTCATCCGCTCGCGGCATCTCGACGACAAGGCCTGTGTCGCCGCGCTGGCGGCCGCGATCCAATCCATGGCGGAGTCAGGCCGAGGTCCGGCGCGAACCGTTTACTTTCTGTTCAGCAACTACGAGGAGGTCGGTCACGGCGCGGCGACGGGCATCCCGCCCGAAGTGCACGAACTGGTCGTGGTGGACATGGCCGCGGTCGGCGCGGGTCAGGCCTCGGATGAGTTCCACGCCACGATTTGCCTGAAGGACAGCGGCGGGCCGTATCATCACGGGTTGAGCAACAAACTGCGCGCCCTGGCCGAGGCAAATGGGATCGCGTACAAGACGGATATCTATCCCTATTACGGCTCGGACGGCGGGGCGTTCTGGCGCGCGGGCGGCGACGTGGCGGTCGCGCTGATCGGCCCCGGCGTGGACGCTTCGCACAACTACGAGCGCACCCACACCGAAGCATTGATCGCCACGACGCAATGGGTGATGGCGTATTTATTGAGTTGAAATGCGGACTCCAAAGTCTCCAGACTGTGGAGCCAACATCGGGAGATGTTGGAGTCCGCTTGATCTTTCGAGAGGAAACCCATGAAATTTGATGCCGCCCTGCCGCTCGTCCATTTGAGAGACGTTCCCGCCATCGCCAAAGCCGCGGAAGGGATCGGCTTCGACGCGCTGTGGACTCAGGAGACACAACACGACCCATTCCTGCCCTGCGCGTTGATCGCGGAACACACTAACACGCTCAACTTCGGCACGGCCATCGCGGTCTCGTTTGCGCGCTCGCCCGCGAATCTTGCCTACACCGCCTGGGACCTGGCCGCGCAGTCGGGCGGACGCTTCATCCTCGGACTCGGTACGCAGGTCAAGGCGCACATCGAACGCCGCTTCGGGATGCCGTGGCCCGAGTCGCCCGTCGGTAAACTGCGCGAGCAGATTCTGGCGATCCGCGCCTTCTGGGATTGCTGGCAGAATGGGACGAAACTCAACTTCCGCGGCGAGTATTACAAGATTACGTTGATGTCGCCGTTTTTCAATCCGGGGCCTCTGCCTGCCCTCATCCCTAACCCCTCCTCTCCCACAGGGGGAAGAGAATCGCTCATTCCCATCTACATCGCCGGCGTCAACCGCGGACTGGCGCACCTGGCCGGCGAACTGTGCGAGGGATTCCATGTGCATCCCTTTCACAGTATCCGTTATTTGCGCGAAGTGCTTCTGCCTGCGATCGAGGAGGGAACAGTAAAGGAAAGAAGAACAAGGAAAGATGTGAGTGTTTCGGTCACGGCCTTTGTGGCGACCACACCCGAAGAGATGAACTTCGCACGTGCCCAGGTTGCGTTTTATGCTTCCACGCCTTCGTACCGCGCCGTCATGGACCTGCACGGCTGGGGTGGCGTGGCGGAGACGTTGTCCGCGCACGCGGCAAAGGGCGAGTGGGCCGAGATGCCCATGTTGATCACCGATGAGATGCTGGGCGAGTTTTGTCTGGTTACGGATGAAAAGAATCTGGCGAGCGAATTGAAGAAGAGATATGAGGGGATCGCGGACAGGCTGACGTTGTACACTCCCTTCGTACCGGGCGAGAAGGATGAGTGGTGGAGAGAATTGACAAAGGCAATTGCAGAGTGAATCCAATTTCGTATCGTGCCTTTCAAGACAACATTGATTTGAAATCCATGCTGGAATTGTTAGTCCGTATTCGGCCTGCTGAACAACTGACCGATTATCCTAGCCGCGTGGACTTGCACGAACTGCTTCAATCCCCCGTGGTTCAATCCCATACGCGCTTGTGGTTTGACGGAGAAAGCCTGGTTGCCTTCGCGCTGGTGGACGAGTATGACAATCTGCTGTTCGATTGCTCCCCTGTGAATCTTGGGTCACTTGGTGATGAAATGGTTCAATGGGGAGTGAATTGCCTGAAACCAGGCGGAGCGCGGAGGCTGGATGCGAATTGCCGCGAAAGCGACAGGGCCAGAATCGCTTTTCTTGAAGGCCATGGCTTTCACAGAAAGAATGAAGAAACCATTTCCATGCTTCGAGATTTAACACAACCGATTTCCGAAGTGAATTTGCCTTCAGAATTTGTCATCCGTTCTGTAAAAAGTGAAGAGGAAGCGCCCGCCTTGGCCGAACTTCACCGCGCCGCCTTTGGAACGGACTACATGACGACCGAAAACCGTCTTGCCATGATGCGCGTGCCTGAGTACGATCCAAGCCTGGACTTAGTCATTGTTGCACCAGATGGAACTCTCGCCGCGTATTGCATGTGCTCCATCAGTGACCGGGAAAATCGAGTCACAGGCCGAAAAGAGGGACAAACCGATCCTGTAGCAACGCACCCGCGCTACCAAAGGATGGGACTTGCAGGCGCGTTGTTGTTAAAAGGCTTGTACCTGCTCAAGGAACGCGGCATGGATTTTGCTGTTCTTGGAACAAGCAGTGGGAATGTTGCCATGCAGAAGACAGCTGAATCGGTTGGGTTTTACATTTCATTTAAGAAAATCTGGCTCGAGAAAGAGATTTCGATATGAACTTTTCAGATTATCAAAAGAAATCCCGCGCTACCGCCAAATATCCCTCCATCGGACATCCTGTCATCTATCCTGTCCTCGGTCTCGCCAATGAGGCGGGGGAGGTGGCGGGCAAGGTCAAAAAGGTCTTCCGCGATAAGGGCGGAGAGATCAGCGAGGAAACGCGCGCAGCCCTCGGGTCCGAACTGGGAGACGTGTTGTGGTATTTGTCCCAGGTGTGCACCGAACTCGGCTTGTCCCTCGACGAAGTCGCGGAGAAGAACATCGCCAAACTCTATGACCGCCTCGAGCGCGGCGTCATCCGCGGCGACGGCGATGATCGGTGAGAGAGCATTGTGTCACACGTGAACCATCGCACTATTCGTTAGGAAACTCTAACCTTTTTCCTACACTATCCCCCTCGCTTTTTGGTAGAATCCCGCCAGACCTCATCCGATTTATTGAGGTCGAGGAGTGACAGACATTATGGCTGGCATGGAACGCTTTACCCAGCGGGCAAGACGGGTGTTGAGCCTCGCCTATCAGGAGGCCGAACGCTCTCGCAACGATACCATTGGAACCGAACACCTCCTGCTCGGTCTCGCCGACGAGGAAGGCGGCGTGGCCGGGCGCGTTTTACGCGAACTCGGCCTGGTCCCCGAGCGCATCCGTGAGATGGTGGGGCGAATCAGTGTGGAACGGCGACAGGCCGCGATTGATAAAATCGAACTTGCCCCCGATACGCAACAGGTTTTGGAATATGCCATTGACGAGGCTGGCCGCCTCGGTCATCACTACATCGGCACGGAACACCTCCTGCTCGGACTCGTCCGCATCGAGGGGCGGGCCATGGACGTTCTGAGACGCCTCGGCGTGACCCCCGACCAGATCCGCCGCCAGACGCGCCGCGTGCTCAACGAGGGCGCGGCGGCCGGGACCCCGGCCGGGTCCGCACGCGGTGAGCCGCAGAAGCCTGGTGCACAGGGACAGAAGACCCCGCTGGTGGACCAACTCGCCACCGACCTGACCTCCCTTGCAGAAGAAAAGAAACTCGACCCGGTCATTGGCCGCCAAATGGAGATCGAGCGCGTGATTCAAATCCTGGCGCGCCGCACCAAGAACAATCCCGCGCTGATCGGCGAGCCCGGCGTCGGCAAGACCGCCATCGTGGAGGGCCTCGCCCAGCGCATCGTCGAGGGCGATGTCCCCGCGCCGCTGATGAACAAGCGCGTGTTGCAGCTCGACGTTGGATCATTGGTCGCGGGCACGATGTATCGCGGCCAGTTCGAGGAAAGACTCAAGCGTGTCATTGACGAACTCAAGCAGTCGGGCGCAATCCTTTTTATTGACGAAGTCCACATGCTGGTGGGGGCGGGCGCGGCAGGCTCCTCGGTGGACGCCGCCAACATCCTCAAGCCCGCGCTTTCGCGCGGCGAATTGCAAGTCATCGGCGCGACCACGCTGGATGAGTATCGCAAACATATCGAATCCGACGCGGCGCTCGAACGCCGCTTCCAGCCCGTCCAGGTGGAGGAACCGTCGGTGGAAGAGACCATCGAAATCCTCAAGGGCATTCGCAGCGCCTACGAGGATCATCACCACCTCGTCATCTCGGATGACGCCCTCGACGCGGCGGCCAACCTCTCGTCGAGGTACGTGACCGAGCGCTTCCTGCCCGACAAGGCGATTGACCTGATTGACGAATCGTCCTCGCGCGTCCGCATGTATAAAAGTCCCGCCGCGAAACAGGCGAAAGACTTGTTTGGCAAACTGCGCTCGGCGCGGCAGAATCGCGCCCTGGCGCAGGAGGAAGGCAATCTCGATGAGATTCGCGAGTGGGAGGAGCGCGCCATAGACATCGAAGGCCAGTTGGAGCGCATGCGCTCCGGCTGGGACCGCGCCAACAGCCCGGTCGTCTCGGCGGAGGATATTGCCGAAGTCGTGTCCATGTGGACCGGCGTGCCGCTGATGCAGTTGGCGGAGGAAGAGTCCCAGCGTCTGCTCAAGATGGAAGAGGAGTTGCGCAAGGGCATCATCGGGCAGGAGGATGCCATCGTGGCGATCTCGCGCGCCGGGCGCCGCGCCCGCGCCGGGTTGAAAGACCCGAAGCGGCCGATCGGCTCGTTCATGTTCCTCGGCCCGACCGGCGTCGGCAAGACGGAGTTGACCAAAGCCCTCGCCAAGTTCATGTTTGGGAGCGAAGAGGCCGCCATCCAGTTGGATATGTCCGAGTTCATGGAACGGCACACGGCCTCGCGCCTGGTCGGCGCGCCGCCCGGATACATCGGCTATGAGGACGCGGGTCAATTGACTGAAGCGCTTCGACGCCGCCCGTATTCGATTGTGGTCTTCGACGAAGTCGAGAAGGCGCATCCCGAAGTCCACAACATGCTGTTGCAGATCATGGAAGAGGGTCACTTGAGCGATGCCAAGGGCCGCAAGGTGGATTTCCGCAACGCCATCATCGTGATGACCTCCAACATCGGTGCAGACCTGATCAAGAAGCAGACGGGCTTGGGTTTCCAGACCAAGCGCGACGAGGCGACCGAGGAGAAGGTCTCCTACGACGAGATGCGCAAGAAACTGAACGAGTCGCTCAAGCGCGCCTTCCGCCCCGAGTTCATCAACCGCCTCGACGCAACCGTCATCTTCCGTTCGCTCAACAAGGATGATATCCAGCAAATCGTCTCGCTCGAACTGGACAAGGTGGCCGAGCGCTTGAAGGAACATCATCTGACCCTGACTGCCACATCCGAGGCCTTGTCCGCGCTGGCGGATCAGGGCTATGACCCGGAGTTCGGCGCGCGTCCCCTGCGCCGCGTGATTCAGCAAAAGGTGGAGGATCCGCTTTCGGACAAGCTGCTGGCGGGCGAATTCGTCAACGGCGACACGATCTCGGTGGATGTGAATCAAGATGGAGAAATCGAGTTGCGCCGCGAAAACCAGAAGGAAGAAGCGCCGGTGGTGTAGATTCGGAGGCGGCGGTGAAGACAACGGAATATTACAAATCCAGCGTATTGTCCCGCCGCCCTTATCTGAAAGATGAATGGATTGAGTTTGTTTTGGCGACCCTGTTCGCAAAGAGATTCAAGGGAACCGTCGGATTCGCCATTGGGCTTTTGTTGATGAACTCGGGAAATATCTCAGAGTAGTTACAGAACCCGATGGCGAGACTGTCCACAACGCCTTTCCAGATCGCGGCTTCAAGCCATAAGAGGCAGAATGATCTTTGAATATCATAAAGAGACGGATATGCTTTATATCAAACTTGCAAATGGTATAAGCATTGAATCCGAAGAAATATCTCCCGGGGTCGTGGTTGACTATGATGAAAACAACCGCGCCATTGGAATTGAGATCGAGGACGCCAGCAAATTCATTGACATGTCCCGCCTGGAATTGACTGCGATGCCAATTGCCAATCTTGTTATCAGCGAGCGAATGCCGACGGGTGCCTAATATTAAGATGCGAGAATTAGAGAGTAGAGATTTGTCTCTGCTCTCTTTTTATTCCCGCTTCCTCCACCGCGCGATCAACATCTTCAACTGGATTCGCACGCGCGCATCTGCATTGGCAACCGCCCACATCGAACGAAGATTGCGCCACACTTCTTCATTGACAGTGACGGAATTCGACCATTCGGCTTCAAGGTATTCCTGCATTTCTTTCGGCGAATCCCAATAATAATTGAATGGAAAGAATTCCTCCCGTTCCTTAATGAACCAGCCTTGTGCTTCCGCCTGCGCAACGGAGTGGTTGGCGGCTTCATCGCCGGCGCGGTCGTCGGGCAATTGATCCGCCGTCCCTGCGAGACGAATCTCGCTGGCGGAAACAACTTCCAGCGGCGCGTAATCCAAAAGCGGCCGCAGGTCGATCAGGATGCCATCGCGGATAAGGACGCGTCGGATTTCCTCAAGGGCATGAACCATGCCCTGCTGTTCAATTCATCAGAGCGACCAGGACAGGATGGCAAGATTGAATGTCTCCGTAGCAAACGGCAAATGGATGGAACTGGCGTTAGTAAACACTACTTTGTCTGTCAGGTCAGATGGGCGGTCCATGGTGGCCACGCGCAAGTCATCTCCTGCAATCTCAACGCCGACAACGTAATCAACGGATCGCGCATAGCGCCAGGTCAATCGTCCATCGCCGCAGCCGATCTCCAGTACGCGCTGTGAAGCGGGAAAATTCGAGAACCGATTCAAGAACTTGATTTCGTTGCGTTCGGGGTCCTTTTGTGCGGTCATGGATGTCTCGATTGTAATACTTTCTTAATAAGATTTTACCTGCTTATGTCGTCTATTGGGCAAGAAGAAATCATTTAGAGAAGGAGAATTTATCATGAATGCGAATTATCAAGTTGCGACACTGGCTGGCGGCTGTTTCTGGTGCCTCGAGGCCGTTTTCGATGAAGTGAAGGGTGTCGTCTCGGTGGAATCGGGCTACGCGGGTGGACAGATTAAAAATCCGTCCTACAAAGCCGTCTGCAGCGGGATGACCGGCCACGCGGAGGTCGTGCAGGTGACCTTCGACCCGAACGTCGTCTCCTACCGCGACCTGCTGAATGTCTTCTTCGCCATCCACGATCCCACCACCCTCAACCGCCAGGGCGCGGACGTCGGTACGCAGTACCGCTCGGCCATCTTCTATCACGATGACGAACAGAAGGCAATTGCCGAGGAAGTCATCGGCGAATTGAACGCGCAGGAAATATGGGACAGTCCCATCGTCACAGAAGTGACAAAATTCGACAAGTTCTACATGGCCGAGAATTATCATCAGGAATATTTCGTCAACAATCCATATCAGCCGTATTGCCAGGCGGTGGTCGCGCCCAAGGTGGCCAAGTTCCGCAAACACTTCCTGGATATGCTGAAGAAGCAACCGGCGTAGGCCAGAAAGACCCTAAAAGTCTTCGGGATTTTTAGGGTCTGGTTTTTGTTATACTTGCCGCTGCTTTATGAGTGAAAACCTGACTCCCGCTTTTTATATCCGTGACGTCGCTATCTACGGCGACGCGATCCTGGCACCGATGGATGGGTATTCCGACTGGCCGTTTCGGTCGCTTTGCCGCGCCCTGGGATCGGCCATGAGTTACACCGAGTTCGTCCAGGTGGACAAGATTCTCAGCCGTTCCAACCAGCCGCGCAAGAAATTATATTACGAAGAATCCGAACGTCCCATCACATTTCAACTCTATGGCGACGATCCTGACCTGATTCTCGAAGCCGCGCTGCGCGTGCAGGAACTCGGCCCCGACATCATTGACATTAACATGGGCTGTCCCGCAAAAAGCGTGGCGCACCGCGGGGCAGGGGTGGGACTGATGCGCTCGCCGCTCAAGATTGCCCGCACATTCACAAAGTTGACCGCCGCGCTGAAAGTCCCGGTGACGGGAAAGATTCGTCTCGGCTGGCAAGATAACAGGAACTACCGGCTCATCGCCCGTATTGTCGAAGAGAATGGCGGCTCGCTGATCGCCCTGCATGGACGCACCAAAGAGCAGAGTTACAGCGGGCAGGCAAATTGGGATGCCATTGCCGAGGTCAAGGCGGCGGTGAAGATTCCCGTCATCGGGAGCGGGGACGTGAAGACCGTCGCCGATATTGACCGCATGAAGAAGCACACCGGCTGCGACGCGGTCATGATCGGGCGCGGCGCGATCGCCAACCCGTGGATCTTCTCACGGCTGGACCGCGAACAAGTCACGCCGGCGCAGGTGCAGGAAATGGTGCGCGAACACCTGGCGCGCAACATCCAGTTCTACGGGGAAGAGGATGGCCAGCGCCTGTTCCGCAAACATGCCGTGCAGTATTTACTGCTGAGGAGTCTATCGAGGGAGGAACGAAAAGACATCCTGCGCCAGCGCCCCACGCAGGAGTTTGTGGAATTGCTGGAACAAATCTATTCCGTTGTGGCATAGAACATAAATTCTGATATACTGGGCATGACGACCCTCACCCCCTTCCCCTCCCCCTGCACGGAGAGGGGTGAAAGATAGTGAAATGCCCAAAACCCATACCCGTTACATCTGCCAGCAATGCGGACGCGTGTCCGCCAGTTACATGGGCAAGTGCCCGCAGTGCGGCGAATTCAACAGCATGGTCGAGGAGGTCGTGCATGATGAGCCTGCCGCCAGACAGTCTGCCGTGCGCGGGCTGACCGGGCGCTCGTCGCCGCGGCCAATCGGGGAGGTCGGCGGCGAGGCGGGAGATCGCGTCCAGCTACCGATGGGCGAGTTCGCGCGCGTGCTGGGCGGCGGGATCGTGCCCGGCTCGATTGTATTAGTGGGCGGAGATCCCGGCATCGGCAAATCCACGCTGATGCTGCAAATGGCGATGGAGATGGCCAAGCGTCAACGGGTGCTGTACGTCTCGGGGGAGGAGTCGGAACGCCAGATCAAGATGCGTGCCGCGCGTTTAACGGGGACTCACGCGGGGTCCCTGCCCGAGCCGTTGTTTCTCGTCACCGAGACGAATCTGGAGGTCATCCTGAATCACGTGCGCGAGGTCAAGCCCGAATTGCTGATCGTCGATTCGATCCAAACCACTTACCTGTCCGAATTGGATTCGAGCGCGGGTTCTGTCTCGCAGGTGCGCGAGTGCGCCTCGCAGCTGCGTGAACTGGCGAAGTCCAGCGGCGTGACCGTGTTCATGATCGGCCACGTGACGAAGGAGGGCGCCATCGCCGGGCCGCGCGTGCTGGAACACATTGTGGACACGGTACTCTATCTCGAGGGCGACCGCTTCCAGGCGTACCGGCTGCTGCGTTCGGTGAAGAACCGCTTCGGCGCGACGTCGGAGGTGGGCGTGTTCGAGATGCGCGAGGGCGGGCTGATCGAAGTGACCAACCCCAGCGAGGCATTTCTCGCGGAACGAATGGTCAACGCGGCGGGCTCGACCATCGCGGTGACGATGGAGGGCACGCGTCCGATTCTGGTCGAGATTCAAGGGTTGACTTCACCGACGCAATTCGGCAACGCGCGCCGCACGCCCAACGGCGTGGACTTCAACCGGCTTCTGCTCATCGCGGCCGTGTTGACGCGCCGCGTGGGACTCAAACTCGCGGAACAGGATATTTTCGTGAACGTGGTGGGCGGCATTCAAATTGATGAACCGGCCGCAGACCTCGCGATTGCCGCGGCGATTGCGTCTTCGTGGCGCGATGTGCCTGTGCGCGCCGAGGCGGTGCTCATCGGTGAGATCGGCTTGGCGGGTGAACTGCGCATGCCCGGCCAGATGGCGGCGCGCCTGCGCGAGGCACAGAAACTTGGATTCAAGATGGCCGTTGTGCCGAAGGCCATCCGCAAGGGCGAGGCTTATCCGAGCGGGATTGAAATCATCGAAGCCCGTTCGTTGGATCAGGCCCTGAGCGCGGCCATGAAATCAGCCGGGACGCAGAAAGGCCGCAAGGTAGCGTGAGCAACCTGGCTGGTTTTTCCCCGTATACCTCCTCAGCAAATACCCTGAGGAGGTTTATGATGACTCGCAAAATTCTTCCTGTTTTATTGGTTGTCCTTCTCGCGACGGTTGCGTGCGGATTCAGTTTCAACCTGCCCGAAAGTGTAACCGTCGGTGAGGACGTGACCGACACGGTCAATGTGCCCGTCCCCGCGTCGGAACCCGTCCGCCTCGAACTGGACTTTGGGGGCGGTTCGCTGAGCCTCGCGCCGGGTGCGGCCTCTGCGCTGGTGGAGGGAACTGTTACGTATAATGTCACTGACTTGAAGCCTGAGATCACAACGGCGGGCGGAACGGTCAAGATCGAGCAGGGCAATTACAGTTTTCAAAGCGGCCCGCTTGGCGATATTAAGAACATCTGGGATTTGAAACTCAGCAACGCTCCGATGGAATTGGTCATTAACGCTGGGGCGTATGAGGGCAACTATGAATTTGGCGGCCTCGCGCTGACCGGCCTGACGGTTCGCGACGGTGCGGCGAACGTGGACCTGTCATTCTCGTCGCCGAACGAGGCCGAGATGTCCATTTTGCGCTATGAGACCGGCGCATCCAATGTCCGCTTGACCGGGCTGGGCAACGCCAATTTCACCACACTCATCTTCAACAGCGGCGCGGGCGACTACACCCTCGATTTCTCCGGAGAGTTCCAACGCGACGCGACTGCCACGATCGAATCGGGGCTGAGCAACATGATTCTGGTCATCCCGGAGGGTTTGAGCGCCAGGGTGACCGTTGAGAGCGGCGTCGCCAACGTCAACGCCGGCCCGGGCTGGAGCCAGTCCGGCAATATCTACACCCAATCTGGAGACGGTCCCACCTTGACCATTCTGGTCAAGACCGGCGCGGGCAACCTGACGTTGACACGCTAGCCGCCCGCCATCCTGACGTCCGAGTACGCGCCCTCTCGAAAAATGAGAGGGCGCGTAATTTGGAGCAAAAGGTCATATTTGGTCTATGACCTCCATCACTTGCTTATGAGGGGATTTCACAATAGAATGGGTAAAAGCAGAGAAATATTATCTGTTTTACCAAAGAGGAACATCTTATGCAAATTACCCGCCAAGCCGACTACGCGGTGCGAGCCGTTTTATATCTGGCCCGCCTGGGAACCACCCAGCGGGCAGCCACCAGCCAGGTGGCGCAGGAACAACGCATCCCGCCTTCCTTCCTGGCCAAGATTATTTCGCAGTTGTCCATTGCCGGGCTGTTGCACACCTCGCGCGGTGCGCGCGGCGGCGTGACCCTGGCGCGCGATCCGAAGGACATCACCCTGCTGGAGGTGATCGAAGCCATTGACGGGCCGATCATGCTCAATGAATGCGTGGGCGACGGCGGTACCTGCACCTTCGATAAAGATTGCCCATTGCGCCCGGTCTGGTGCGATGCACAGGATGAACTGGTGCGCCGCCTGCGCGGCACAAATTTTGCGGATATGCTGGCGAAGAGTGCGGTTGCCGCCTGAACACACTCACTGCTTGAAAGCAACTCCTCCCGGCAGTAAGTCGGGAGGAAGTTTTTTGCCTGAGGTAAGGCTTTGAGGGAACTTGCTCGGGAGGTCAGAATGTCGAAGCGAAATATCCTGGTTTCCGTGTTTCTCCCCTTTGTCATGCTAATCATCCTTGCTTGTCAGGGCGGGCCGCTCGCCTCTGTGTTCGCCACGCCGACCCCGACGATCACGCCTTCGCCGCTTCCAACGCCCACCCCGGTCTTCACGCCAACACCGACGCCAATCCCGGAAGGAGTAGTGCAGACCGAGCAGGCGGATGGAAGCATCCTGTTTACCGACTATGACGGCGGGTATCAGTTGACAATTCCACCGGGCTGGGAAATCGTTCCAATCAGCAAGGAAGACATTGACCAGATTCTGAATGCCCTTGCCGCGAACAATCCCCAGATCGAACAATTCAGGGGCGTAATCTCTCAACTCGATCCCGAGGTATTCCGTGCGTTCCTCTTCAATTTCAATTCGTATGCCGTGTCGGAATCCTATGTGACGAATGTGAACATCCTTCTGGACAGGTCCAGCCTTGTGTTGAGTGCCCCGCTCGATTATGTTATCACCTCCTCTGCGAGCGCTTTGGAGTCCATGGGTGATCAAATCACCATTCTCGGGTCGGAGCAAATCGAGACGGCTTCTGGAGTACCTATTGGAACGATCCGCGTTTTACAAAAAATCACCACCTCATCGGGAGAAGAGGTGGATGTCTATCAGTCGCTGATGTTTGTCAAGACTGGAAAGGCTTTGGTGAGTATCACCCTCTCGACGCCTTTCTCTTTGCATAATGCGGTCGAGCCTGAATTCGACCAGATCATTGACACGCTGGCGATTCTCCAGCCGTGAACGCGATCACGGACGTCTCATTGCAGAATGTGGCTCTTCGCCGCACGTATAATTCGCCGTTGAATTGCATTCCTGAATGGCAGTAATGGCTAAGAGAAGACCATGAAATCCAATCGTTTGGGTGTTCTCGCTGTCTCTGTTGTGTTGGTGGGCAGTTTTGCCTGCTCGGGGCTCGGCCTGCCATCCGCTCCTCTCCCCACGCCATTTCCGCCCGAATATCTTCCGACTGTCATTGCCATGACCGCAGGCGCGGCCGGGAATCCATCCTTGCCCGGCGACGAGGCGACTGTTCCGACGATGCCCGCGTCCGGCACCGAATACAGGATCAGCGATGACGGCGCCGCATTATTCATAGACTACGATGCCGGCTTCGAGATTGCCTCGGTGCCAGGCTGGGTGTGCGCCCGTCCACAGAGCGAGGAACTCGACGCCATGCTGGCCAACCAGGCCCAGCAGAACGAAGACCTGCTTTACGCCCTCCAGACCGCCCAGGAACTAGACCCCGCCTTTTTCCGATTCCTGATGTACGATTTAAAACCCGAGCACGCCACACCCGGCGGGATGACCAACATCATCGTGGCGTGGGACCAGGCGATCACCACGTCGGTCAACAATTATCTTGGCGCGTTGATCCAGAGCCTTGAAATCAGCGGGGATTATCCCGGCCTGCGCATTACCACGTCCAATATCATCACCAATTCGAACGGCGTAGTCGTCGGGGTGCTGGGCGGCAGGTATTATCTGACCACCGATGCGGGTGAGGAAATCCCCCTGTATCTTAAGATGGCCATCTTCAACAGCAAACGGCCGGGCATGGTCGGCGTGATCCTGACCACGCTGGAAAGCATGATTGACGCGATCAGCCCAGACTTCGATACAGTGGTGGGGAACATCAAAGTGCAACCCTAGAAAGAGCAGGTAACAAGGACAATTCTCCCGGCTATAATAGCCGGGAGAATTTTTTTGACAAGGAGTCGCATCATGCCCGGACCTCGCACCGTCCGCGCTCCGCGCGGGACGCAACTGACCTGCAAGAACTGGCTGTCCGAAGCCGCGTATCGGATGATTCAAAACAACCTCGATCCCGAAGTGGCCGAGCGTCCGCAAGACCTGGTCGTCTACGGCGGGCGCGGACAAGCCGCGCGCGATTGGGAATCCTTCGACGCGATTCTCGAATCGCTCAAGCATCTCGAAGAGGATGAGACTCTGCTCGTCCAATCGGGCAAACCCGTCGTGGTATTCAAGAGCCATCGGGACGCGCCGCGCGTTCTAATCGCCAATTCCAATCTCGTGCCGCACTGGGCCACGTGGGAGCACTTCGACGAACTTGCTAAAAAAGGACTCATCATGTACGGTCAGATGACCGCCGGTTCGTGGATCTACATCGGCACACAGGGGATTTTGCAAGGAACGTATGAGACTTTTGGTGCGCTGGCAAAACTCAAAGGCTGGGGTTCGCTCAAAGGCAAGTTTGTGTTGACGGCCGGACTCGGCGGGATGGGCGGTGCGCAGCCTCTTTCGATTACAATGAACGAGGGCGTAGGACTCATTGTCGAGGTGGACCCTGAACGCGCCGAGCGCCGCCGCGCCATCGGCTACGTGGATACAGTGGTGGACAACCTCGAAGAGGCAATGACTCTCGTGGAAGAAAACGTCAAAGCGAGAACGCCGCACTCGATTGGCTTGATCGGCAATGCGGCGGACGTGTACGATGAACTCGCCAAGCGCGAAGTCGTTCCCGATGTGGTGACCGACCAAACGTCCGCGCATGAGGCGTTGATGTATGTGCCGTCGGGGCTGTCTGTCGTCGCGGCAAATGAGCTGCGCAAGTCCAATCCCGAAAAGTACAAAAAAATGGCAATGGACTCGATGTCCACGCATGTGCGCGCCATGCTGGCCTTCCAGCGCGCCGGCGCGGAAGTGTTCGACTACGGCAACAACATCCGCCAGCAGGCCTACAACAACGGTGTGACGGACGCGTTCGAGTTTCCCGGCTTCGTGCCTGCCTACATCCGTCCGCTGTTCTGCGAGGGCAAAGGACCGTTCCGCTGGGTGGCGCTCTCGGGCGAGAAGGAAGATATTTATACGACCGATGAGGCCATCATGGAGTTGTTCCCCGAAGATGAGCATCTCGAACGCTGGTTGAAGATGGCGCGCGAGAAAGTCCCGTTTCAGGGATTGCCGGCGCGCATCTGCTGGCTGGGCTATGGCGAACGCGTCAAAGCAGGATTGAAATTCAACGAATTGGTTGCAAGCGGAAAGGTCAAAGCCCCCATCGTGATCGGACGCGACCATCTGGACTCGGGTTCGGTCGCTTCGCCCAACCGCGAAACCGAAGCGATGAAAGACGGCTCGGACGCGATCTCCGACTGGGCGATCCTCAATGCGCTGATCAACGCGGTCGGCGGCGCGACGTGGGTCTCGTTCCATCACGGCGGCGGCGTGGGCATGGGATACAGCCAGCACGCGGGACAGGTCATCGTGGCCGATGGGACTCCCGAGGCCGCGCGGCGTCTCGAACGCGTGCTGACGACCGACCCCGGCATGGGCGTCGTCCGTCACGCGGACGCGGGATATGAAGAGGCCATCGCCGCCGCGAAACGTCACGGCCTCAAGATGCCGATGTTGAAATAATCCAATGAATAAAAATATTTTGACAGCCCTGTCATTGATCTTATCTGGCATGGTTTCGTGCAGACCTGTGCTGGCGATTGGGTGGGGGGAGTTCTTACTGTTGACAATTTTGGTCGCAGTGCTCATCGGTCCGCCTGTGTACCGGTTCCTCCGCAGGCTTGAAAATTCCCGAAGACCGAAAGGGAAATAATGCCAACGTCCCGAAGGCTCCAGGCCTTCGGGAAGTTTTGTTGCCTTGTATTTTCTTCCTTGACATACTGTATATCATACAGTATAATGTGTCAAAAGGTGAACGATGGAAAACGATGAACTTGTCCAGAATATGTTATTGGAACTGCGGCGCGGCGTGATCGCCATCGCGGTGCTCAGCCAGTTGAGCAAGGAGCAGTACGGTTATTCCCTGCTCAAGGCGCTCTCGGACCGCGGCCTGGCCGTGGATCAGAGCACGCTTTATCCGCTCCTGCGCCGCCTCGAGTCGCAGGGACTGTTGCAGTCCGATTGGCGCATCGCGGACGAAGCCCGTCCGCGGCGCTACTATGTCATCAGCGCGCAGGGACGCAAGGTCCTCGCGCAATTGAAAAAAGAATGGTCGGGCATGGTGGAATCCATGCAAGCCATGCTCTCATAAAAGAAGGAGAATATCATGAACCTGATCGACAAATATGCCGCCGAAGTCGGCAAGTATCTGCCCCGCCGCCAGCGCGCCGACATCGAGGCCGAGATCCGCTCGACGCTGGAGGATATGCTCGAGGAGCGGACGCAGGGAAAGGGTCCCGCGACGGACGCGATGGTGGAGGAACTGCTCAGGGAATACGGCGCGCCGCGCGAGGTGGCGGCGTCCTATGGTCACAAGCAATATCTCATCGGCCCACGGCTCTTCCCCGTCTTCGAGATGGTGACCAAGATTGTGCTGGCGGCGCTGTTCCTGGCATTGCTGGTGAGTTACGGCTTCAGTGTGATCCGCGCCGGGTTGAGCGCCTCCGAAATGGCGGTGGCCCTGGGTAAATTGCTCCTGCAATATCTGAGCGCGGCGCTCACTGCCTTTGGGAACGTCGTGCTGGTCTTCGCCATCCTTGAGCGCGTCCTGCCCGCCTCCGAGCAGGAAGACATGAAAGACAAGTGGGATCCTGCCGACCTGGCGAAGGAGCCCGACCCCGACGCCATCAAGCCCGCGGAACACATCACGAGTATCCTGTTCACGGTGGTAGGACTGGTGATCCTCAACGGTTTCCCGCACATCATCGGCCTGTATTTCCTCTCGGACGATAAATGGACTTTCGTGCCCATCCTCTCGCAGGCTTTCTTCAGATACATGCCGTGGATCAACCTGATGAGCGCGTTGCAGATCGCGCTGAACCTGTGGCTGTTACAGCAGGGCGTCTGGAGGACAAGCACCCGCGTCGCCGCGCTGACCCTGAAGGGGGGCGCGCTGGCCCTGGTCATCGCCATGCTCACGGGCCCTGCCATTCTCCAGATCACGTCCGAATCGGCGGCCGGGACTCCGCTGGCCGAAGTCCTCGACGAACTCGGCACGCTGACAGGTTTCGTGACCATTCCACTCCTGGTGGCCGTGATTCTCGGAACCGTGATCGAGATGGGACAGATCGGCTGGAAGTTGTTACAGCCCAGGCCGTCCATCCCGCTTGAGGCGAAAAAGTAGGCGGCAGAATCAATCGGGCGGACATATTTGTCCGCCCGATTTCGGTTGATGTGCGGGCTCTATGGCAGAGTGTGTATCTGCCGGGTCTTGGACCATGTGCCGTGCACGCCGTTGACCGTGTATGTGCCGTTGCCGCGCAGGATGAACTTGCCGGTGCCGCGGGCTTCGAGGCGGATGTTGTAGCCCGAGAGCGAAACGGCGACGTCGCTGCCGCTGACTGTGGCGGTGCCGTTGAAGCCGATGTAACGGATGACTCCGCCGGCCAGTTCGGTCTTTTTCCCCGCGCCGCTCACGCGGATCGCGGCGTCCCCGGCGTGGTCGCGGATTTCCAGGATGCCGTTGCCGGAGATGATGATCGCGCCGTTGCCGCGGATCCAGGCCAGGCCGTTGCCGGACGCGGTCAGGATTCCGGTGCCGCCGCCCGAATCGGCCAGCACGGTCTGCGGGGCGAAGAAAACCGCGGCGAGCAGGGCAATCACGGCCGCGCTGGAAAAGATGAGGGAGAGTCGTTTGGTTTTCATGTTTTTTCCTTTCTTCCTCTGAAAATGGATCGAACGTCTGGTGTGGACATTCATTTTCGATTTTAGGATGGCGGGATGACCGGTTCGTTGCCGGGGTGTAAAACCTCTGTAAATCCTGCGGGCGCCGTCAGTTACGATAGAATTGGCTTTATGCAACTCTGGCGTCGAAACATCCAACCGGCCCGGCCTGTTTGCCTGTTTGTGCTAATTTTCATCCTGGGCTGCGCGCCGGGCGGAGGCTTGTTGCCCATTCCAACCGCGACCGGCACCGAGGTCCGCGCAAGCGAAACGCCCAGCCCGTCTCCCATCCCGCCAACACTGACCCCGACGTTCACGGTCACGCCCACGCCTCAACCTGCTATCCGCCGCGTCATCCTCCTCAGCATTGACGGCCTGCGGCCCGACGCCATCGAACTCGCGCCGATGCCCAACCTGCTGAATTTGATGCAAACCAGCGCCTACTCGCTGACCGCGCGGACCATCTTCCCCAGTGCCACCTTGTCGGCGCATTCGTCCATGTTGACCGGCTTGTGCCCATCGAAGCATGGCGTGTATTGGAATGATTACATCCCTGAAAATGGGATCGCGCAGGGCACCGACCTGTTCGATCTTGCTCACGCGGCAGGCATGAAGACCGTGATGTACGTCGGCAAGGAAAAGTTACAGCAGGTGACCAACGCCTCCAGCGTGGACACCTTCGTCTTCATCAACGACCGTGACCTGGTCATCATGGAACAATTGCTGGCGAACTTCCCGCAGGATTTCGGCGTGCTCTTCATTCACTTTCCCACGCCCGATTGGATGGGACACGAATACGGCTGGCTTTCGCCGGAGCAACTCAGCGTGATCTATCGCGCCGACCAGGCCATCGGTCAATTGCTCGGCGCGCTGGATGAGTTTGGTCTGCGCGATGAAACTTTGCTCATCGTCACGGCCGATCACGGGGGACACGATACGACTCACGGGTCCAGCCTGCCCGAGGACATGACCATCCCGTGGATCGCGTCCGGGCCCGGAGTCCGGCCGGGGCGGCTGACGACACAAGTCCACACCATGGACACAGCCGCCACCGCCGCGTACGCGCTTGGCCTGTCCCTTCCCGCCGAATGGGATGGCGCGCCCGTCATGGAGGCGTTTGGCCTGCCCGTCGAGAGACAATCCGTGGATTGCCGGTGACCGCTCCCATGCAGTGGACTCTTGTTCGCGGCATCCTCGTGCAGGGCTATCGCGTCGCCTCCGGCCCCTCGGCCGATTACCCCTACGGCGCGCTGGACCGGCAGAGGCCGATCTTCGCCGCGCGCGGGCTCGACCTCAGCGGTTACTTCAACGGCACACTTAACATTGACATCCGCCCGTTGACCTTTGCAATGGTGAAACCCGAATTTACGTTTCGTCAAGTTGAATGGACCGACCTTCACCCGCCCGAAGATTTTTCGTTTTCGCATTGCCGAGTGATCTATAGGTCCGTCGAATATGACGGCTGGATTTACTATCCCCATCCAGAGACGAAACTGCGCAATTTCCAGAATCCTTCCCTGCTGGAAGTGATTGCGAAGCCAATTCCAGGGATCCAGTACGGGGATGAATTGAATGTGTTGGTGAATCCGGAAGAGTTGGTTGTAAGGTGATCATATCAATAAAATGGGGAATGATACCCCGCGCCTCAAAAGCATCTTGAATCTGAAGTTCAAACGGCGTATAGTAAGGATGGAGCGGAGGGATGTCCCATGTCACGCAATAACAAAATCCTGTGGGGGGTGGTTGTGCTTTCGATTCTTCTGTGCCTCGTCCCCTGCCTGTACGTCGTTGCCATTGGCGATCCTGCTCATCGGGCTTCGACGTATGGCATCGAAGGCAAAGGCAAATCGGCGCTCGTCATCCAGAACAATACCAGCGATTTTTACATCCTGGACCTCAAGCTGGATGGAGAGATCATCTCGACGGAGGTGGTCGATGAGGGCGATCAGGTGGTGGTCGAGATTCCATCTGGCAAGCATGAACTCAAAATCCACTATTCCGATTACCGCGACCTGTCAACCGTCCCATCGTTCACTTTCTATGTGAGCTCAGTCCTGACTGAAAATTTCTCCGTCTCGCCGGGCAGGGCCGTCATCTATTCAATTGATGGAGGCGACGTGAGCGGGATGTTCTACGATCCGCCAGAACTGAATGGCAAATGACCGATGCGCGGTCGCCTCAAGTCATCCATCGCTGTTACGCGCGAACCTTTGTGCGGGGTCGGCGTTTAACATACAAGTTTACTCTGTTGCAACGATGGCTAAAGATATTGGCCCATCGCCTTTTCCCTCACCCCTTGCCCCTCTTCCACTGGGAGAGGGGGCGAGAATGAAAAAGGATTTCGCAACAGGTTAAACAATGTGCTTGCAACAGAGCAAAACATCCACTCAAACAAAACTCCGAGTTTCCTCGGAGTTCGGGTTCAATCTATCCCGCCACAGGCGAGACTTGGTATTCGATTTTACTCGGTACGCTCACCCGCCGCGAAGCATCCAAAATCTCAAGCGAGACAAGGCTACCCTTGTCGTCATAATCCAGAATCACGCCTGGCTTATCTTCGTCGCTCTCGCGACAACAGTTTCGGCGAAAATAATCGTCAGGGTATCGGCTGTTTGGTCGTAGATGACTTTCATTATTTGAGAATTTTCTTCAAAGCAGGAATGATCGCTGGCAAATCCTCCTGCACTGTCCGCCAGACCACTTTCGTGTTGACGCCAAAATATTCATGTGTCAACTTATTCCTCATCCCCGCAATCTCCCGCCAAGGGACTTCGGGATTCGCCTCACGGACGTCTTCGGGTATCTGTCATGCGGCTTCGCCAATGATTTCAAAAGCACGGATGACTGCATACATGGCTTTATCATCTTTACAAAAGCCGTCGTAATCAAGTCCTCGCACAAAAGAGAGCGCCTTTTCCGCGTTCTCCAGCATATCACGTAGATAATCTTCGTGCTCGCGTTTCATACGGGAATTGCCTCGCTCAGAATTTGTTCTCCAATTTTTGGCTTGAGCGAGTCTTTCATCACCAAATCCACCTTGACGCCAAGTAAATCGGACAGGTAATTTTCAATCGCAATAAAAGTCAGCAAGCTCGGGTCTTCCTTGAAGGTGACCAACACATCAAGGTCACTATCCTGTTTTTGTTCGTCACGGACATAAGAACCGAAGACTTCCAATGTCTCCACACCATAACGCTCCGCCAGGAATGGAATTTGCTGGTGGAGGATTTTAAGCAGGGATTCGAGCGAACGTGTTGGTGCCATAATTTGATTATACACAAAAAGGGGAAATACCCTCGCCGAGTCTCCCCTTGCGAAGCACCCTGTGGGCAAATGGAGAGAAGCCAAAGCCGCCATGAGCCGAAACCTTGACTTGGAAGACCGTCACAGCCATCAATTGACCAGTCCCCTTCTCTTCAGGGAAGGGCGGGGGGATAGGTCACTCGACACGCCGCTCAATCACGTCAATCTGGGTGAGGTTCCGCTCTTCCCTCCCCCGTTTGGATTGAATGTATGATCCAAATAGTATCATGGTATAATGACGTCAATTAAACGTCATATAACGTCAAGTGAACGTCGGGAGATATCCTATGATCGAAGCGCTTCTAGGCTCCAAAAATGCGGAAAGGGTCTTGTTATATATCTTTGCTCGTCAGGAAGGTTATGCGCGCGAGATTGCCAGTTTTTACAACACAGACTTGAAACCCATTCAAATGCAATTGGACAAGTTCGAGAAAGGCGGCATCCTCGTCAGCCGTTCCGTCGGGCGGACGCGACCGTATGAATTCAATCCACGCTACCCGTTCTTGAACGAGTTGGAGGCATTGCTCGAAAAGGCGTTATCGTTCTACCCTGCCAGCGAGCAGGAAGAGTTACTCGTGAATCGACGCCGCCCACGGGCGAAGGGGAAGACGCTATGAAAAAAATCAAGAACATGAGTCAGGTGGAACTGGCAGCCTACGTTCAAGACTCATTGCAAACAGAAGGGATTCAAGTTGTGTTATCTGGCGGGGGCGCCGTTTCGTTTTACAGCAGCGACAAATACGTTTCCAAAGACTTAGACCTGATCAACGCCAGTTTCTCACGGCGAAGCAAAATCAAATCTGTTATGGATAAACTCGGCTTCCACGAGCAAGGACGTTACTTCGTCCACCCCGAAACGAAGTTCTTCATCGAATTCCCCGATGGACCGCTCTCTGTTGGCGAAGAACCTGTGAAAGAAATCAGCGAATTTGAATTGTCCACAGGAACTTTGCGCGTGCTTTCTCCAACAGACTGCGTCAAGGACAGACTTTGCGCGTTCTATTTCTGGAACGACTTGCAAGGACTTGAGCAAGCGGTTCTGGTGACGAAAAGCCAGCAAGTGGATTTGAAAGAGATCAGGCGCTGGTCAAAGGTGGAGGGAAAAGAAAAAGAATGCAAGATATTTACAGACAATCTTTGATTTTTTCAACTACGCTCAATACATTCATCACCACCTCATCATTCCGAAACCTGACCATCCTCAACCCCAGCGCGGACAACACCTTCTCCCGCCGTTCATCTTCCTCTTGCCACCCTAGTCCCACGGATAATCATACCAACTAACATATTCATTGTATGCTTCATCTGCAACACTGTATGGCTGGCCACGCTTGCTTACGCGGTCAAATGCCACGCCAGCATCATGGAACAGACGCTTCATCACATCATGCAATTCATCCTTGACCTCATCTGGTCCCACTTCGTTCGCATTAATCAGAGATAGGGCAACCGAATCCTCTTCCAACTCGTCTTCATCGAATTGTTCTGCAATAGCAGTCGCGTAATGCAATATCCCTGCGATGACAACCGAGAGTCGATGCGTCCGCCCGTCAGGGACAAGTTCACGGAGCATATCCACCCATACGTTGTAAACCTTCTCCCCAACCACATCTTCAAGACTTCTTTTTGATTTCCTTGACATAGTTCAACTCCCTGATGAAATCGCTGCTTTGATCTTTTCAACCACCGTGGACAGATTTTTCGTAATCTCATCATTCCTGAATCGGACAATCCTCAGCCCCAACGCGGACAACACCTTCTCCCGCCGTTCATCTTCCTCTTCCTGCAAGTCGTGAATGTCGCCATCCACTTCGATGACCAACCCCGCTTTGTGACAGTAGAAGTCAACGATAAATCCCTGAATGACCTGCTGCCTCCTAAAGCGGACGCCCAGTTTCTTCGCCCGTAATTCTTTCCACAAGATTTTCTCGGCGGGAGAGTTTACATGAACACCGCGCTCGATACTTTGAACTTCTCCGCAAGGTATCGAACTTGCCGAATATTCAACTCGCGCTTGCCATTCAAAATTTCAGAAACCACACCCTGCGACCCAACCTCTGGCAAATCAGATTGCGTCAGACCATGCTCTTCCATGAGAAAACGCAGCGCTTCGGCGCCCGTAGCATCAGGGATCGGATAATGCTCTTCTTCATAGATTTCAATCAGCGTTCCAAGCGTATCCAACAACCCATAAAGCGGATGTTTCTCATTATCCCCAATTTCATCCAGTAATTCATTAAGCCGTTTGACAGCCGCGTTGTATTCGCGCTTGTTGCGAATGGACAACAAAGGTGCGATATTTGCCCAGTGGACTTCAAGTTCTTTCGTTGCGAGTGTCATTTTTCCAATCTCCTCGGTCATATTCTGCATGGGTCAGAACATGACGGACATATACTTTGCCGCGATTGAAATGAATGGACGTGATTAACCTGTATTTATTGCCGCCGATGTTGAAGATGACCCAATGGTCAAGTTTATCGGCAGACGGGAAAACCCGTCGCAATTCGGCAAAGGAGTGAAATTCGGTCTTTTGCACGATCTTGAACCAGCGCTGTAACGCCATGCGGCTGTCAGGATGTTTCTCCCAAAACTGAATGAGCGTTTTGCGGGTGATGATGTGCATGGGTTATTTTATATCTCAATTTGAGATATTTGACAAGGGTTGGGTTATTGCTTTTCAACAAACTTTTTGATCTTCCCCACTACCGCGGACACATCCCTCATCACCTCATCATTCTGAAATTTGACTACCCTCAACCCCAGCGCGGACAAAGCCCTCTCCCGCCGTTCATCCTCCTCTTTCTGCAAATCGTGAACGTCCCCATCCACTTCAACAACCAGCGCCGCTTTGTGACAGTAAAAATCAACGATGAATCCCTGAATGACCTGCTGCCTCCGAAAGTGGACTCCCAGCTTATTTGCCCGCAGTTCTTGCCACAAAATTTTTTCGGCGGGCGTCATCTCGCGGCGGAGTTCCTTGGCGCGCTCCAGTTTTGCCTTGGCGACCTTTTGACCAGTGACGATATTTTTGATCGGCATGGGATGATTCTACCGAAAAACCCCTCTCCCGTCTCCCCTGAAGGGGAGAAGCCAAAGCCACTGCAAACCAAGTCCGCGCCAGCGGACAAGATAAAAGACTCGCCCATGCCCTTCCCTTCAGGGAAGGGGCAATTCAACACACCGAAAAACCACCACAATCGGGGAAAGGTCCCTCTCTTCCCCTCCCCCGTTTGGATTGATGTATCGCGCAAACAAAAAACTCCGAAACTGCGAAGCGCTCGGAGTTCGCACTACAAAATACTTTCTTTCTGTCGTTCTTCCATCAAGGTTTTCAATGCGCCAGTACCTTTCAACGAACCTCTTAATCTTCTGAGAGTTTCTCTGATCTGTTTTGACTCCTTCGACTCGCTACCCATGATATTGCTTTCGTATTCCTTGAACCACTCACGGAAACGAGCCAAATCATCTGATGACAACTTTGCTATTGCTTGTTTGATTTCTTCGAGATTCATACCAAATTCCTTGCTTATTGCGCTATGCTTTGCAATTCCTCGCGCACGACCCGCCGCAACAATTCTTCCAAAGGCTGTTGCTGTTGATTCACATATTCGCGCAACGCCTGATTGATCAAGGTCTGGTAATTTCCGCCGCCTGCCGCCTCCACCGCGCCGCGAAACCAATCCAGAATATCATCGTCAATGCGGATGGTGATTCGGGTCTTGCCCTTCGGCACAGGGACGAGCGCGCCGCGTTTGCCTTTGCTGAAATCATATTCCTTCTTCATTTTTGCTCCTCATACATCTTTCTTTCACGCGCTGTGGCTTTCCGCGCAGAGATGATTCGAATGAAAATGTCGCGAAACGTATACACCACAACCAAAATTCGACTCAGGAAATCCCTGCCAATCGTAATGTAACGATCTTCGCGTTCATGCTCATCTTGAATGGTGATGGCGTTTTCACTTCGAACACGCCGACGGCATCTGCAAACCTGACGCCGTGTTTCTTGTAGTTCGATTTGGCTTTGTTGGGATCCCATTCGTAGTTCATCGCCCTAAATTATATGCACAATTGTACACAGGCGCAAGGGGTTGCTTCTCTGGCTTGGAGACCCATCACATCCATCACCTGATAAACTCCCCTCTCCACTTGGAGAGGGGACGGGGGTGAGGTCCACACCCAACCCCGCTGACCATCTCTTCCCCTCTCCCGTTTGGATTTTGACTTCACCAAGTAGTGCTATAATTTTCATGGATAAACGCCATGCAAAAGAAAAAATTCCGCATTCCGCGCAAGAAAATCAGCGAGTTTTGCCGCCGCTGGGGAGTGGTGGAGTTCTCGTTATTCGGCTCGGCTTTGCGCTCGGACTTCCGTCCTGATAGCGATGTAGATGTGCTTGTCACATTCTCAAAAGAAGCGGAAATCAGCCTGTTCGATCTTGTCCAAATGCAACTGGATTTGGAGAAAATCTTCCATCGTCCTGTGGACATCATCGAGAAAGACGCGCTGGAAAACCCCTTTCGCAAGCGGGAAATCCTCAGAACCGCGCAGGTGATCTATGCCGCATAACGACAGGGACATGGCTTATCTGTGGGACATGCGGAAATACGCTTTGGAAATCACTGAGATCATCAAAGGCGTTCCACATGCGAAGTTTGTCGAGAACAAAACAATTCGTTATGCCATCGAACGACTTCTTCTAATTGTCGGCGAAGCGGCAAATCATGTTTCCAAAGGGTTTCAGGAAAAACATCCAGAAATTGAGTGGGCGCAGATCATCGGCTTGCGAAATATTCTCGCGCATGAATACGGCGAAGTGAAAACGGACAAGATCTATCTTGCCGCCACAAAAGCCGTCCCTGCATTGCTGGAAAGTTTAGAATCACTGCTTCCAGAATAATGTCGTTGGCAGGCGAAAACGCCCCTTTGCGAAGCACACCTTTAGGCGCCTCGCGTAGCGCCAAATGAAGAGAAGCCCAGACCTGCTCGAACAGGGCCGTGCCATCACCCGACAAACTCCCCTCTACACTTGGAGAGGGGACGGGGGTGAGGTCTCAGCGAAAATGCCCATCGCCGAGTCTCCCTCGCGTAGCGCCCCGCAGTGAAACGAAGGGGGCAAATTCGACGAGCCAAACAATAAATTTGCATCCCAAATCTCCATTGTCGTATTTGGGGGATCGCGAAGCAGTCCGAAGGACAGATGGGGTTCCCCTCCCTCGCCCCTTTGCTTTTTACATAAATTTGTCTCAACCTGTCTATAAGGCCATGTAATTTAGAACATGCAATCTAGTTATTGACAAGGCTATCATATTATGATAGTCTATACACATGACAACCAAACAGAAGTTCAAAACGGTCTATTTTTCTGATTACCCTGGCGAATCGGCGAAAGAAAAATCGCTGACAATGGCCTTTGGAAAACGCTATGAGGATTTGCACGAAGCAGTAAAAGGGCTTTCAAGCGCCGAAATACGTGGTTTATTGAACGTTGATTCCTATGAAAATTTAGTGCATTCGGCTCGTGCGGAAGACTTGCCATTAAATACTTACTGCTTACGGCAGATTAGCAAATCAATTCGGTCAGTGAAAGAAACGAGCGTCGCATACAACTATATTTTCGACCCAATTACAGTCACTTTTAAAGGCGGTGAAAAAGAACCTTTTGTTCGTTGGTATTCATACTTGGAAGGCTATTCTCCAGAATTCGTTGAAAATATTATTGATCGTTATATACCTAACGCAAAGCGCATTCTTGACCCGTTTGCTGGAACAGGCACAACAGCATTTGCTGTCTCAGAATTAGGCAAGGAAGCGTATTTCTGCGAAATCAATCCTGTACTCCAATTCATATCATTAACAAAAATCCAAATTCGTATGGCTAAATCTGCTG
>DAOTXP010000293.1:0-9911 GCA_034435275.1 Anaerolineales bacterium
CGAGGCCAGTCTGCGAGAACATGTCTTTCACCCGCGCTACCTGGAGGAATTGGTCATCGCCAGGGCAGAGCTGGGCGACGACGCCGGTCTGCTGGGCGCGCTGGCGCTTGCCAGGTTGAAGGCTGAAGGGTGAGAGTCAAACGTTTAGCGGAGGCAGGCTCCAGGTCCAGGAAGAAACGGAGCATGTCATCCAATTTACGATCCCGGACGGAACGTCCGATTATCCAAGGAGTCTCTATGGAACCGATGAAGTTGCCGGGGCCGAAGGCCCGAGCGTTGATCAAACGCGATTCTGCCGTTGTTTCGCCCTCTTATCCACGCGGGTACCCATTTGTGATGAGTCACGGGAAGGGAAGTTTTGTGTGGGATGTGGACGGGAATCGCTTTTTGGATTTTATGGCCGGCATCGCGGTGACCGCCACCGGGCACGCACATCCAAAAGTGGTGAAGGCCATTCAACAGCAGGCCGAGAAGTTCATTCACATCTCGTCCGATTTCTATCACGAGACCTGGATCCAGCTGGCCGAAAAACTGGCGGAGATCGCGCCCTTCGACGATTACGGAGTTTCGTTCGTGACCAACTCCGGGACCGAGGCAGTGGAGACGGCCATCAAACTGGCGCGCTATCACACCGGGCGGAGCAATTTCATCGGCTTCACCGGAGCCTTCCACGGGCGGACAATGGGCGCGGTGACCTTCACGGCCAGCAAGCCCAAGTATCATAAGGGATTCTATCCTCTGATGAACGGTGTGCTCCACGCGCCCTTCCCCAATCCGTACCGCCCGGTGCTCGAACGCCGAAAAGGCGAGGATGACGGAGAAACAGTGGTACGTTATATTAAAGAACAAATCCTCGAGCACGTTTTGCCGCCGGAGGAGGTGGCCGGAATCCTGGTGGAGACGATCCAGGGCGAGGGCGGTTACATCGTGCCGCCGCCGGGCTTTTTCCCCGCCCTGCGCGAACTGTGCGATGAACACGATATTCTGCTGATCGTGGACGAAGTGCAATGCGGCATGGGGCGCACCGGCAAGTGGTGGGCCATCGAGCATTTCGGCGTGGAGCCGGACATCGTTACTGCAGCGAAAGGAATCGCTTCGGGAATGCCGCTCGGCGCGTGCATCGCCCGCCGCGATATCATGGATTGGGAGAAGGGCTCACATGGCAACACCTTCGGCGGGAATCCGGTCTCGTGCGCCGCGGCGCTGGCGACCATGGACTTGATCGAGAAGGAATATATGGACAACGCCGCCGAAGTGGGGCAATATACGCTGGACGCGCTGGCCGAGATCCAGGCGCGGCATCCGTCCATGGGCGATGTGCGCGGCATCGGTCTGATGATCGGTGTGGAGTTCGTAATGAACAAAGAAACCAAGATGCCCGCCGACAAACTCCAGGACCGTGTAGTGGACCTGGCCTTCGAGCGCGGCCTGTTACTGCTGGGATGCGGCCAGAGCGTCATCCGCATCGCGCCGCCGCTGTCCATCTCCAAATCCGAGGTCAATGACGGGCTGGCGATCCTCGAGGAGGCGGTCACACTGGCGGAGAAGGAATTCAAGGTAAAGTAACCGCCCGGCGGTTTAAAGTCAACGGCGCATCTTGCGATGCGCCGTTTTGATTCATCAGCGGCTGTAAAGGTGTGTATCTTCCTCCACCTGGAGCATCACCGCCTTGACTACGAAGCGGCTGGCGTATGAGTTAGTGGCTTCGTCGTAGCCGAGACAGGTCAGGAGAGTCACCCAGGGCCGGTCCTCATGCCGCAGGACAGAAATGTCGTCGGGCTTCACCTTCGCATTCTGCCGCACTTCGTACGTGTAGCGATAGCCGAAGGCGTGCACGATTACCTTGTCGCCCCAGCGGAGTTGGGACAGGTTGACGAACGGGCCGGGCTTTCCGTTCGGCAGATATACGTGACTGGTAATCACGCTGTTGCCCGACCAGGATGGGAAGGCAGTGCCCTGCAACCAGCCCACCTGGTTATTGAGCCAGGTCACGTCCCACGCACCCTTCACCTTCGGCACGCCCACGATCTCGGCGTTGATGCCCAGCCGCGGAATCTCGAGCCAGACGCCGCTCAAGGCAGAGTAGGATTTCTCCTCAGGCTGGCGCGGCAGGAAGGTGGTCACGCCGGGGGCGAAGCCTGTGGCGGGCAATGCGGCATTGGGATCGCCGATGGTCAGGGTAACGGCGTCCACATCGTTGGGCAGAAGATCGGTGACCGAAGTGGTCGTCAACACGGCCTCGTTTATGATGGGCGGATTCCCCAGGCCGTTGACGATGGTCTCGATGGTGATAACGATCACCTCGTCCACGTCAACGTCGCCGAGGTCCGCCTGGACCGTGCGCGGCGGGATGACAACGAACGTGCCGGCCGCCGGGGGATTAATCGTCACATTGACGATGTCGAGGTTGTCCGGAAGCGGATCCGTGACGATCACATTCGTGGCAGTCTGTGTGCCGTTGTTGGTCACCGTGATCGTGAAGATGACCGTATCGCCCACACCAGCCTGGGACGGAGTGGCGGCCTTGGTCAACGCGGGATCAGCAAATACAGGTCCGGTGGCGGAGCCGTCGTCCTGAACGGTGCCGCCGGTCGGATCCTCGCCTGTGCCGACGGCCGTATTGGTGTAGTCGTCCGCGTCGCCGCCGGTGTTCACCCTCACCACGAGCGTGATCGTGCCGGTCGCGCCGACCGCAAGCGTATCCGTGCCCGCCAGCAGGTTGGTGTTCGTCCTGCCGTTGTAGGCCGGGTTGACGGTGAAGTCGGCGCTGAGCACGGACTGCACGGTGAACGTGGCGGGCGCCGGGAAGGCTGTAGTCAGGTCGTCCGTCACCTGAACATTGGTCAGATCCACATCGCCCGTATTCGTGACGACAATGGAATAGGTGATGTCCATGAGGGACGGATTGATGAAGTTGACGTTGGTGAGCGTCTTATCCACCTGGATGGCCGGGTTGACGACGTCCACACTGCTGGGATCGCTGTCGGTCACATCCGGACCCGAGGGCGGGGTGCCGCTTACATCGGCGGTATTCGTGAAGTCAACCGTGATGTTGTTGATGGTGCAGGTATAGGTCCACGTTTCGTCAACGCCCAGGACGGAGTCCGCACCGACATCGCCGCTGACGTACGTCGGGCCGACATCGCACAACGGATCGGTCACGGTGACGTTGGTCAAATCCACGTTCCCGATGTTATCCACAACCAGCGTGAACGTCACATTGGAACCGCTCAACACGGGCTGGCTGTCCGGGCCTTCGGCCTCCTTGCGGATGTCAATCGCCGGGGCGGGAATTCCGCCGACCGTGACGACAACGGTGTCATCGTCGTCCTCGTCCGGCGTCTGCTGGCCGTTACCGGGTGTCGAGTCGACGTCCGTCTGGTCGTGCGCGGTGATCTCGGCGTAATTGTCGTATTGCGTGGCGGGATAGACCACCGTAGCCTGGTAAGTCAGGCTCACGGCATTGCCCGCGCCGGGCGGCAGGTTGGCAATGGTCCATACCAGGCCGGTGGTCGCAGGATTGGTATCGTTCTGCGTGTCACCGCCCGCAATGGAGGCAGGCACATAGGTGTATCCATCTGGCACGACATCGGTTACCTCAACATTCGTGGCCGTACCCGGCCCGTCGTTGGTGACCACCAGCGTGAAAGTGACCGTATCGCCCACGTTCGGAGTATCGTCCGAGATCTGCTTATCCAGCCAGAGATCGACCGGAATGTCGAGGACATCTGTCACCGTGTCCTGCACCGGGTCGGGTTGCTCGTTGGAAGTGACGGTCACGGTGTTCACAACATCCGTCTGGCCGGGCGGCACCGGGTTATTCACCACCACCTGGAATGTAATCGTCATCACGGAACCGGGAGGCAGGTCGTAATTATTTGCGGCTGTGACAAGATTCGGCGGCGCCCCGCCGGGGTTGGTGGCGGTGATATAACAATCGATCTGAACATTATCGAAGTAGACGATATCCGTGCCGTCCATCGTACCGGAAGTAAGCAATTGAATGCGCGTTTGGGCGCTGATCCAGGCGGTGATGTCAACCAGGTAATTCTTGTACGTCCCATCGTTGCCCGGGCCGGCAAAATCGGCAAGGTCGGTCGTCAATGTACCGTTGGGACCGATGCTCAAGCGGGCATAGTCGGTGGCAAGGTCCAACCCCACGCGGCGATAGTCGAAACTCAGGGCCGCATAGGTGCAGGCGGAAAGGTCAACGTCACGGAGAACGCCGTTACTGGCATTCTGCAATCGCAATTGGTAATTGCTGACATCCGTGACGACTGCAATATCGCCGGCCGCGGCCCCATCGCCCTCCCCGACTTCTATCCAGTCTCCCGACCAGTTCGGGATCGCCGCACCATTACTGTCTTGATTGCCGGTGAAGGCAATGGCATCGAACGCGTCTCCCACTGTACCGGCTAATACAGGCGCCGTCACCTGGGTGCTGCCAGGTACATAGGTCGTCCCGGCGGGCAGCGGGTCGGTGACGACTACATCTGTCTGAGATGTACTGCCGGTGTTGGTTACCGTGATGGTGTACGTAATGGTATCACCAGGGCTGGCAGAGCCTCCTGCGCTGGATGTTTTTTCCAGATCGAGGTCCGAAAGATAGATGACAGCGGAATCGGTGCTATTAAATGTTTCTGTGCCCCTCGTGCCCGTGACCGAAGCCTCATTGATGCTGTAACCCAGCGGCGGAGTCGCGGTCGTGATGGCGGAATACTCAATCGTCAGGGTTTCATTCGGGTTCATGTCCAGCGGATTGACCGGGAACGCGTCCCAAGTCAGGTCTTGCCCGGCAATAACGGGATCCGCGGCCGCGCCGGTAATGGTGCTATTGTCCGGCAATGTGATCGTCGTGCTTCCCGGAACGTACGCCCACACCGCAGGCAGGGTATCTACAACAAACACATCGTCCAGGGAATACGCATCCGTATTGATCACCAGCGTAAATACAGAGATCTGGCCGGGGCCAGTCGCGATGATCGCCGGATCGGCCGTTTTTTCGATCGTGACCACAGAATCGATCCACTCTACGTTCAAGGGAAGAATGGTGTACCCCGCGTCGATATAAGGATTACCGATAGCCGCGGTCTCATCATCCTCACCCCAGACAAGGGCAATGGGCGCGGTCGCCCATACGTGCATGCCCGTATTGTCATTATCCGGGTCGAACAGACGCTGCATCTGAATGCGATCCAACGTGTAACTGGCGTCCACCGTGCCGTCCACGGGGCTGTAGTCCACAAAAATGGTGGTACCGTCAACCGTCGGTGTGACATACACCGGCGAGCCGTTTGCGGTCAGGTTGGTCGTGCCGGGCGCCCAGCCGATGAAATATTCATCCGTCAGGGTGTCGGCCGGAAGCAGGCTGAAACCGTAATTGTAGTTGGCGCTTTCTGTATCATAGGAGCCGATCGCCCAGAACGCGGTAGCGGCCTCGAGGTAGACCGCAGAAGCGGCAGGCACATAATGACCGGTCATTTCCTGGAAACTGCGCGTCGAACTGGCCGGCACCACGAAGGAACCGGTGGCAGAACCATCCTCGTAATTGACCGTCAAAGGAGAACCGGAGGGGTTGTAAATATACAGGTCTGTATCGGTGCCGCCGGTAGTAAAGCTGGGTACCGGTCCATAATATGAGGTACCCCAAAGGCCGCTTGGCACGGCCGTATAGCTGCGCGTGTCGGAGGCGGTACCCGCTTGGGGCCTGCCAACGATAAACTGCACCTGAATCGGAAACGTTCCCGTCACCGTCGTGCCGCTGTTGATATGAAAGAGCTGGGTAACTTCGCCGCGATTGAGATTCGCGGTGACTTCCACCCCCGCGCCTGCAGGATCGTCAATCTGGATCGTGGTACCGTCCTGCGTGGCTTGCGCGATCACATAGACATTCGTCATATCATCGTAGCCACGCGCAGTTTGCAGGTCCTCCCCAGCCGGGATCGTGTAGCTCGTCTGGTAGGGCTTGACGGGGTAAATCTCCCACGCATTGGCATAGACCGTACCTACATTCGACGGCCAGAAAACCTGGGCAACGGCCACGGCGCCCCCTACAATGTACAACCGATCGCGACCGTCATAACAACTCGTAGAAGCGCCGCTGGGATTGGTACTGCCGGCGCATGCATCGCCGGGCAAGCGAGGATTCGACGGGATGGCGGGGGATTCGAACGTCAAAATATCTCCCATGTTGCCCACATAGGTTTCATCCGCGCCGGTACTGCCGGTCCCGTAACCGTTTTCCCAATGGTCAAAATAAACGGTCACGCCATCCACTGCAATCGTGACCGTAATGATGTTATGGAGATTAGCCGCGATCACCGGATCGTTATCATTATCCACCAGAATGGCCCGCAACTGATCTGCGCCTCCGGGAATGAAATACTCGGAATACCCGGCGGACACCGCCGCGCGAGCTGTTTGAGGCAAAGCCAGCAGGGCAAGCAACAAGGAAAACGATACCAGCGCCGTCAGCCACGAATGAACCTGCCGAAAAACATTCGAAGTCTTCATATCGGCTTGATTCCTTTCAAAGAGATATGTTCACAAAAATGATTCCCGTGAAACCGCAACTTACACTTAAAAAAAAACAAATAGCAGAACAAACCCATACGGTCGGTTTCGCTATTTGCTCGCCGGGACTCTCATCGAAGAAAAGCGACCAGTTCCAAGTCCAGGGTCTCTGCATCCGTATCTATCAGCACTTCAAACTCTATTTTATAAGTTGATTTTAATGTACAGGGATTGCATCGTCAATGATTTGTGGAGTTGCATTTTCTTTACACTCCCGCAGAATTGTCTATACAATATAAAGGGAAACCGCTCCGCCCCCATGCTAACAAATTTCTTACACTTCCCGCCTGTATGCCAATGATACAATCGCGCCATGCTTCCCGATTTCCGCGTCCGCCAACGCGACTACTTGCTGGAGATCACCCGCCTCATCACCCAGGATCTCGACCTGGAAAAACTGCTGGCGCGCATTCTGCGCGTTTCCATTGAAATCCTGGCCGGACAGGCTGGTCTGATTGCGCTAAAGGAAGCCGAAGGCTGGCGCGTGGCGGCTGCGCACGGCATCCCGCCCGCCTTTCTCAGTTATCTCGCCCCTCTTCTGGCTGAAGAAAAAGTCTCCGAACTCAACGTGGCCGAACTCAACCGTATGTTGAAGGACCTGACCTATACCGCCAGCATGGGACTGCTCAACGGCGTCGGCCTGCCTCTCGCCGCGCATGGACAGGTCATCGGCGTGATCTTCATCTTCCGCAATTATCCCGACCTGTTCTCTGCCAACGACAAAATCCTGCTCGGCTCTTTCGCCAACCAGGCCGCCATCGCCGTATACAACGCCCGTCTATACGGACAGGTCAACTACGAGAAGCAAAGGCTCGACGCCCTGCTCGATTCCGCCGCCGACGGCATCCTCATCCTCAATGCCGACCTGACCATCGAGCGCGCTAACGACGCTTTCGAAAAACTGTACGGTCAGACTCACGACGAATTGATCGGCCGCCCTCATTCGGAAGTCATCCGCTGGGCGCGGCCACCCCAAGGCGAGACTCTCGAAGAGGCCGAATCCAACGGCTGGCCGCTGACACCAAATGCAACGCTTTACGTGGAAGGCGACCTCGAACGGTCTGAGCCTCCCCCTGTGCCGGTCGGCGTGACCTACGCGCCGCTTCTCTCCCCGGAAGGCAGGCTTCGCAATGTCATCGTCAGCGTGCGCGACATCACCCACTTCCGCACCGCGGAAGAGATCAAGAGCACATTCATCTCCGTCGTCAGCCACGAACTGCGTACACCCGTCGCGCTCATCAAGGGGTACGCGTCCACCCTGCGCCGCGACGACGCCAAGTGGGACAAGCACACCATCAGCGATTCGCTGGCGGTTATCGAAGAGGAGGCCGACCGCCTCTCGAAGATGATTGACGATCTGCTCGATGCCTCGCGTTTGCAGGCAGGCGGTCTCAGCCTGAACCGCGCCGATGTGGCGCTCCCCAGCCTCGCGTCGCGCGTGACCGAACGCTTCGCGGCGCAGTCCCCGAAGCATCGCCTCGTCACCGACTTTCCCGAAAAGTTCCCCATCATCCTCGCCGATGAGACGCGCATCGAGCAGGTGCTTGCCAACCTCGTGTCCAACTCGTTGAAATACGCGCCCGAGGGCGAGATTCGCATCAGCGGCTCTGCCCGGCCTGAACAGGTCATTGTGTGCGTCAGCGACGAGGGCCCAGGCATCGAGGCCAAGGACCTGCCGCACATCTTCGACCGCTTCTACCGCTCGACCAACGCCGTCAAGCAGACGAAAGGCGCGGGGCTGGGACTCTACCTCGCCCGCGCCATCGTCGAAGCGCACGGCGGGCGCATCTGGGCCGATCCCCAACCCAATGCGGGTGCGCGCATCTGTTTCTCGCTGCCGCGCTGATATTGAACTGCGAAGACGCGAAGAAAAAATTTGCGCTCTGCGAACTTCGCGCGGTGAAGCGCAATGCAGGGTAAAATAAAGCCCGCAATCCAAAATCTAAAATCAGAAATCGAAAATCTCCATGCCTCAAACCCAAGTCTCCTGCCCGCGCTGTAAACAGCCCGTTCCCGCCAACGTCGAGCAACTCTTTGACGTGACCTCCGACCCCGGCGCGAAACAACGCCTGCTGGGCGGCGTCTCCAACTACGTCCGCTGTCCCTATTGCGGACACGAAGGCCGCCTCGCCACCCCGATTGTCTATCACGACAACGAAAAAGAACTCCTGCTCACCTACTTCCCGCCTGAACTCAGCCTGCCGGTCAACGAACAGGAGAGATTAATCGGCCCGCTCATCAAGCAGGTCACGGACCGCCTGCCAGCCGAAAAACGCAAAGGCTACCTGCTCAACCCGCAGGCCAACCTGACCTACGAGTCGATGATCGAGACCATCCTCGGCAAGGACGGCATCACGCCCGAAATGCTCAAGGCCCAGCAGGAGCGTATCAGCCTGATTGATCGCCTCCTGCAAGCCTCCAGCGCGGACGTCCGCTCCGAGATCCTCAAGCAGAACGAAAAACTGCTCGACGAACAATTCTTCGCGCTGTTCAGCCGTCTGGCCCAATCCGCCGCGGCCAGCGGACAGGAAAAACTGGCCGAGGCCATGGTCGCCCTGCAGGAGCAATTGCTGAAAGAGACCGAGTTTGGCCGCGGACTGCACGAATCCGTCCAGGAAATGGAAGCGGCCGCCAAGTCCCTGCAGGAAGCGGGACAGGGTCTCACCCGCGAGAAACTGCTCGAACTGATGATCGCTTCACCCAGCGAGGCGCGCCTGCGCGCCTACGTCAGCCTGGCGCGCGGCGGCATGGACTACGTCTTTTTCCAGAATCTCACGGAGCGCATCGACCGGTCCAGCGGCGATGAGAAAAAGAAACTCGAAAGCCTGCGCGAAAAACTGCTGGATTACACCAACGAGATTGACCGCCAGATCGAGGCGCGCCTCAAGCAGGCGCAGAGTCTGGTCGAGTCGATTCTGTCACAGCAGGACGTGGCGAAGGCCACCCGCGACAACCTCCAAAACTTTACACAGGACGCGGTGGATTTGGTCAGCCAGATGTTGAAGCAGGCTTCGGACAAGAACGATTACGAGCGCATGGGAAAGTTGCAAAAGATGGTCGAGGTGTTGCGCGAGGCCAGCACCCCGCCGCCCGAGGTGGTCCTGATCGAGCAGATGCTCGAACTGCCCGACCCGGCCGCGGTCGAAAAGTTCCTCACCGAACACGAGAAGGAAATCACGCCTCAGTTCATGGAGATGCTCGGCGGCCTCGTCGCCCAGACCGACGCCCAATTCGCCCGGGCAAAAGACCTGTCCACAGAAGACAAGGCCATGCAGGAAAAATTGGGAATGGTCTACAAGGCCGCGCTGAAGCTGTCGATGAAAAAGCAAATGGGATGA
>DAOTXP010000294.1:0-25329 GCA_034435275.1 Anaerolineales bacterium
TGTGCCATTTGTGAACACAGGCTTCTGGAGGCTGGTCGGCCTTCTTGCGCGGTTGGCAGGCGTGCCGCTGCAACTGGCGGTCACAGGATTGGATCAGTTTTTGTTCTGGCGATAAAACCAACTCGACGGGTGCACAGCCCGTCGAGTTGGTTATGGGGGAATAGCAATTATCTTTACAAATCGGACTATTTTGGTTATAATAATAGTGTAATATTTCACAAGTAGAAGAATCGAGAGAAAATGGATACTCCCCACATTATCATCATCGGCGCTGGATTTGGCGGCATGGAAACCGAGCGGCGGCTGGCGAACGCGCCGGTGCGGATCACATTGATTGACAAGCAAAACTATCACTTGTTCCAGCCCTTGTTGTATCAGATCGCCATTGCCGGTCTGCTCCCGGCGCAGATCGCGTACCCGGTCCGCACGATCTTTCGCAAGCAGAAAAACCTGACCTTTCAGATGGGCGAAGTGACCGAGGTCAACCTCGAGGGGCGCTACGTGAAAATGGACGGCTCGGTCATCGCGTATGACTATCTTGTCATCGCGGTCGGCGGACAGACGAATTTCTTCGGGCTGGAGTCAGTGGAGCGAAACAGTTTCCAACTCAAGAACGTGGAGAGCGCGGTCAAGACGCGCAACCACCTGCTGGCTGTGTTCGAGCGCGCCAGCCGCGAGGCCGACGCAGAGAAACGCCGCGCCCTGCTGACCTTCGTGGTGGTCGGCGGCGGGCCAACGGGAGTCGAAACCGCGGGTGCGCTGGCGGAACTCATCCGCCACGTGATGACGAAGGATTATCCAACAATGGAGTTGAACGACGTGCGTGTGCTGTTGCTCGAAGCGGGCAGCAGTGTGATGCCCGCGTATCCGCTTGAATTACGCAAGGCCACCTTCGATCTTCTGCGTTCCAAGCGTGTGGAGATTATGTTGAACACAAAACTTGTGGATTACAACGGAGAAGAGGTCACACTCGCGGATGGGGCGAGGATTCCCACGAGTACGCTGATCTGGACGGCGGGCGTGAGGGCCGCCGGGCTGGCAGAGCGGCTGGGAGCGCGGCAGGCAGGCGCGGGTCGAATCGTGACCGAGGCGACCCTGCAGTTGCCCGGTCATCCCGAGGTCTTCGTCATCGGCGACGCGGCCTACGTCGAGAACGGCGGAGGTCAGCCATTGCCGATGTTGTCAACGGTCGCACTCCAGCAGGGAAAGGCGACCGCCGAGAATCTGTTGCGAATCATTCGCGGAGGTCCGCCCGCGCCGTTTCACTACAAGGACCCCGGCCTGCTCGCCACCATCGGGCGGAACGCGGCCGTGGCGCGCATCTGGGGATTGTCGTTCAGCGGATTCATCGCCTGGCTGATCTGGGTCTTCCTGCACATCTACCGGCTGATCGGCTTTCGCAACCGTTTGCTGGTGCTGGTCAACTGGGCGTGGGATTACCTGTTCTACGAGAATCAGGTGAGGCTGATCACGAGGGAATAGGCGCGGGGGCCATTTCCCGATATATAAACCACTGGCCCTTGCGGCGATTCACATCCTGCACGGCGCGGTCATAATAGATGTCGAAGACCTGGCCCGAGTCTACGCGCACGCGGAAGTAGAAGCGGCCGACGTTCAACGAACCGCGCGAGGCCGCGACCGCGGCATGCGCGGGCCGCATGTTGCGCGCCATTCGTCCGCGGCGGGTGAAGTCGCTCCACTGCGAGAGCATCTCGGTCACGCGAAAGGTCTTGCCCTCCCAGATGAATCCGTTTGGGCAATCAGGCGTTTTCTCGCGCGCAGGCGGCGTATCGAAGATGGGCTCGATGGGCTGGTCGAAGAAGTGAATCGGGGCGAGTTCGGGCATGCCTTGACTTTAGCCGCGCAAAGCGATCTTCACCACCTGCGGTTGGGCAATGCGGAAAAAATCCTCGGACTTCATGAAAATGGACCGGTCCAGCCGCCCGGCGTTGAAGACCACTTCCTCGTTTTCCCGAATCAACGCGTCGGCCAGGACCGCTAACTGGTCGTTGAACGAAAAGGGCGGGATGGCCCCGATGACACAGCCGGTCAACTCTTCAGCCTTCTCGCGCGGCGCAAATGCGGACTGCGTCCCGCCGAGCAGGTCTCGCACCGCGTTCAGGTCAATGCGGCAGTCGCCGGGCACATTGGCCAGCACGAAGCGGCTGTCCTTTTTGCCGAAACGCACCATGACCACAATGGACTTGATGGCCTGGTCGGGACGATTGCCGCGGATCCTGGCGATGAACTCCGTGCGACCCTCGGGTTCATGCTCGACGACGCGATAGACTGCTCCGTGTTCATCGAGCAAAGCGCGCAGACGTTCGTGGATGTCGCTCATCTTATCTCGGCGCGTAGACCGCATACCCGCGCGGCGGGGCGTAGAACTGGCCGCGTCCGGCGCTGTCTGTGCGCTGGTTTTGGGGCTGGTTCATGTCGCTCTTGCTCCACCAGGCCACGGGAAAGAATTCCGTGTTCGGCCAGCGGGTGAAGACGCGCGCCCCGTCCCAGCGGTCGCCGCGGTTGTTGAGCACGTAGACGAGTCCGCGCTGATCGCCGAATCCCGTGCGTTGCATCAGGTACAGGTCGCGGTCCAGGTAGATCGTCTCGGACGCGCCCCCGGCGCAAGTCTCGTGGGCGCGCACCAGGGCGGCGATCCCGTTGGGCGTGCCCTCCAGCGCGAGTCCGAAATTATAGTAATCCTTCCAGAACACGCACGGATAGCCCTCGTGCGTCAGGATGTAGGAGTAGGCCAGCAGTTTGTCGTTGACGATGGGGCGGCCCTCGTCGCGCAGGTCGTGATTCTCCACAAAGGTCACAGTGGTCTGCGGCTGTTTTTGCAGGACGGTTTCCCAACTGGCGAAATTCTCCAGGCTGAAACCATATTGATCGCAAAGATTCTTGAGCATCTCGCGCAGCGGGAAATCGAAGGCGTCCACCGGATTCGAGTTGGAAAAGTTCGCCAGGTCCACCCAGCCCTCGATGGCGCGCGCGTTGTCCCAAAATTCGGCCACGCCGTAAGGCTTCACATATTTTCCATCGCGCATGTAACGGTATTCCTGAATGGCAGTGATGGTGTCCGCGCTATAGCCCTTGACGAAATCGTAGCGGAAACCGTCGAAGCCGATCTCCTCCACCAGCCAGCGCGCCAGTTTCAAAATCTCGGCGTACACGTATGGGTTGCGGTGCGAGAGGTCGGGCATGTCGCCGAAGGTCATCTCGTCCCAACTCTCGTACATGTTCGGGTGGAAGGCCTCCCAGTTACGTGGGAATTTTCCGCTCTTCGGATGGAACAGGGTCCAGCGCGACTGACCGGTGATGGGATTGACCTCCTGCGCGTCCGCGCCGTTATTGTGGTTGATGACCATGTCTGCGATCAGACTCAGCCCGTGGCTGTGCGCCGTTTCGATGAGTTGACCTAGTTCCGCGCGCGTGCCGAACCAGGTAGGGATGCCGCCCTTCTGGTCGAACTCGCCGAGATCGTAGTAATCGTAGGGATCGTAGCCCATGGAAGGCCCGAAGATATTCCCCGCCTTGTGGACCGGCGGCAGCCACAGCGACGTGAATCCCACCGCCGCCAGCGCGGGGACTTTCTCGCGCACGTAATTCCACCACTGAAATTCCTTCTTGTCCTCGCGCGGACAGTCCCAGTGGAAGGCTTGCATCATCACGCCCATCTTGTTGCTCCTCAAAAAGTTTGGGCAATTGTAGCCGAAAATGCAGACTTCGGAAGTCTATGAGACTTCCGAAGTCTTTCTGGAAACCAAAACGACCGAAGGTCCTGTCAGGGTCTGTGGTTGTATGCCGAACAAGTTTGAATTCAAACTGCTGTCAGCTCAATCGCCACCGGCAGAGCCGTGCGCGCCCACTCGCTGAGTTTGCGTCCCTCGCGCCAACCCTGGTATTTCACGGCCAGCATGTGACGTGCCCGGGTCTCTTCCTCGGCGTCCATCACAAAACGCGCCTTTCCTGTAAAAGTGTGCTTTGCGATTTTCACCGTGACCGTCGGGTTGGCGCGCATATTTTTCACCCAGTCCGAGCGGTCGCCGCCACCGGAGAGGAGGTAGAGCGTGCTTCCCTGCATCCCAAACCAGATTTCGATCTCGTGCGGTTTGCCGGTCACGCGTCCCATGGTGGTGATGTAACAGTACTCTTCGCCTGCCAGGCGCGCCGACAGCGCGGCGGAATCCTCTTTTCCCATATCACCTCTAAAATCAAAGTCAAAGGCGCAGGGATTTCACTCCTGCGCCCGTTTTCTAGTCTCCGTCCTGATGATATTTGAAGGACAATTTGATCTTGGCGCGGTACTGTGCGATCTTGCCGTCCTCGATCTGCATGTCCAACTGGATGACTTCCGCGATTCGCAGGTCGCTCAGGCTTTTGCCAGCGGTCGCGACGGCGGCCGCGGCGGCCTTCTCCCACGATTCCGTGCTGGTACCGACCAATTCGATGACCTTATAAACGCTTTCAGCCATTGTGTGCTCCTTTCGCGAGGAAAACGGGTTGACAATAAAAGTATAGCATGACTGTCAAGAGCATAGCCCCACTGTGCAGAACTCCCGCTCTATGATTTGACCAGTCTTGCGAACAAGATGCCCGCCAGCAGGGACATGGCCGCGCCGAAGGCGAATGGGGCGGACGCGCCGAAACCCGTCCACGCGCCGACGCCCTGCCACAACACGCCCGCGATGAGCGAGGCGGGCAGCGCGGTGAGTCCCACCGCCGCGGCGTAGAGACCGTAAGCCGTTCCGCGCTGGACCTCGGGGACGAGGTCCGCGATCAGGGCCTTGGCGACGCCCTCGGTGGCGGCGTAGTAGACGCCGTACAGCCCGAACAGCATCCATACCTGCCAGCCTGTTTGCGAGAGCGCGAAGCCGAGATAGACCAGTCCGTAGGCCAGCCAGCCGAAGAGGATGAGACGCCGTCGGCCGATTTTGTCGGAGAGGGCGCCAAGAGGGCCCGCGAGAACCGCGTAGATGAAGTTGAAGGTCATCACCATCAACATCACTTGCAGGACGTTCAGTCCGCGCTCCTGGCCGCGCAGGACGATGAACGAGTCAGAGGAGTTGCCCAGGGTGAACAGGACGATGATGACGAGGAAGGTTTTGAAGCGCGCGTCGAAACCTTTGAGAGAAAGCGTTGGCCGCGCCGACGGATTCGCCTTTGCCACGTCACGCGCGCCGAGGGCGAGGACGATCACTGCCAGCACGGCGGGGATGATGCTGACAAGGATGGCGATCTGGAATGTGGAGCGCGTCAGGAATTTCGCCTGGGACTGGGCAACGCTGACGATGAGCGCGGCCAGACCAAGTCCGAGGAAGGCGCCGAGCGTGTCGCCGGCGCGGTGGAGTCCGAACGCCAGTCCGCGCTGGGAGGGGTCAATCGAGTCGGCCACGAGGGCATCGCGCGGCGCGGTGCGAATCCCCTTGCCGACGCGGTCCGCAAAACGGACGCCGAGCACCCAGCCCCACGCGTTGGCGATGTACAGGAAGGGCTTGGCGATGGCCGAGAGCGCGTAGCCCGCGACGGTGAGCCATTTGCGTTTGCCGAGTTTGTCGGAGAGCGCACCCGAATAGATTTTGAGCAGGCTGGCGGTGGTTTCGGCAACACCGTCAATCAAGCCAATGATGGCGGTGCGGACACTGAGGACATTGGAGAGGAAAAGCGGGATGAGATAAACGATCATCTCAGACGAGATGTCGGTGAGGAGCGAAGTGGCGGTGACGACCCACACGTTGCGGGGAAGTCTTTTGATGTTCTGTGTTGCGCTCATTAATTATCTTTCGCCGTCATTGCGAGCGGAGCGAAGCAATCTCCTCCACGGCGCGGGGATTGCTTCGTCGGGAAGATCATCCTCCTCGCAATGACGAGCTACTATTCGCCCCCGTCACCGTCATCGCTCGCGACGCCGGGCTGTTCCACGCGGACCAAGTCGCCATGAACATTGATGACAATCTTGAATCCCAACATGCCGAGGTAGGCGCGCGCCTCTTCGGGCAGACCGACCTGCAACATGGCATCGAATTGCTTGTCCATGTTTTTGAGTTGATTGGCGATGGCCGCCACGCTGAACGGGTCTTCCTGCCCGATCATTTTGGCGGTCTGCTCACTGACGAGGTCCTCGCTTCCCTTGATGAGTTCAGCCATCTGTGCCAATACCTGACGATCCACCTGTTCGGAGGGAATGTGACGGCGGAAGCCCGCGTCGTCCACCACGTAGCAGGGTTCCTCGCCCACGTAGGCGGTTTCGGCGGGACGGTTGGATTCATCGAACACTAAACCAGCAAAGAGTTGTTTTTTCATGAATATCTTTGTGGGCGACTCAAGTCACCTCGACTCCTGCAAAGCCGACCTGCGTCGGCTGGAGATAAGTCCACGCAGGCGGACTTTGCAATCGCCAAATCAACTGCTCTGCCTGCCTTCCACCACGGCCAGCAGGATGCCCGCCGCGATGGCCAGGCGCGGGTCAATGCGCCGCGAGACAGGCATACTCAAATCTATTTCGAGTTCGTAGCGGAAGAGATTGAATCGCTGGCGCAGGTCGGCCACGCGCTCATTGCCGAAAGTGATGTCATAGTTCTGCGGCAGGAGCGATCCGAGCAGGAAGCGGCGCAGGAGCGCCAGCCCCATGCTGTCCTCGAACAGCAGGCCGAGCAACTGCTCGTCCGCGTCCAGCACCTCCCACTCGTCGCGCAGCATGGACTGCCATCCCTTGCGGCGCAGCACACCGACCTTCTGCCCGCTGGTCGAATCCATTACGTCGTATGCGGCGGAAAAGTCAATGATCTGGCGCGCCTTGATCATCAACAGTTCCTGCACCTTGCTCTCGTCGGCGAAAACGCGGATGTCCTCGCGCAGGCGGAACATCTTCTGCTCGCTGAACAGGAGCAGGTTATCGTTCTGGTCGTAGAAGCGGAATTTGCCGGTCAAGGCAAAGACCTGGCGTTTGAGCAAATAGTAATTCTGACTGAACGCGGAATGCATGGCTTCTCCTACGATGAAATGATATGGACCGCCGTGCCCTCTTTGGGCTTGTGCAGGTAGTCCGTTTCGGGCGGGACCGTGGGGCTGGTCCAGCGATAAATGAATTTCGCGGCGCTGTTGGGCAGGTTGACACAGCCGTGTGAGCGCGGCTTGCCGAAATCGTTGTGCCAGTAGGTGCCATGGAAAGCGTGTCCCAGCCCGGTGAAGAAACTGACCCACGGCACGCCGGGCAGGTCGTAGACATTCAATTCGTCGTCGCCCTGATTGGTCATGTGAATGGACGGACCTTTGTGATAGGTCTGGTAATTGCCCAGCGGGGTGCGCGCCCCTTTGACGCCGCTGGCACAGCGCGAGTGCAGGACGAGTTTCTCGCCCTCGAAGGCGGTGACGGTCTGCGTGGCGAGGTCCACGTGGATGGATTTCAGGGCGTCAGGGATGTCCGGAGAAAGCCGTGCCAGTTCCGCGTCCGGGACGAGGCGCATTTCCAACGCATTGACGAAGAAATATTGACGTAGAACCTTGTCGTGGATCTGGTACCAGACACTGTCATCGTCCTCGTTCACCATTACATCCGTGACCCAGTGTGTACTCCCGTAATACAGGCGCATACTGCGCTTCGAGTTGGCCGAGGCGGCGCGGCGCGTGTCGAGGAATGGGACGGTTACCTCGCCGAGCATCTTGGGCCGCGCCAGTTGGGTTTGCGGAGTCTGCGCGATGGTCTTGACCGGTTGCAGCCAGCCCGAATACGTAAAGCCGTCCGCGAGACGATACCAGACGCGGTTGTAAGTGCCCTCGCCGATGGCGGAGGAGTGTATTTCCACGACGGCATCTTTGCCAAGCAGGGTGAGCTGTTTGGCCGAAAAAGCGGGCTGGTCGTAGATCGGCACGCCGCTGAAGGTGGCGCGTCCCTGCAAGCGCGAGGCGGCGAGAACCCCGTCCACGCGCAGTTCGGCGAGGAACAGGCCGAACAGGCCCGCGCCGGTCAGTTTGAGGAAGTCGCGGCGGGTGAGATCTTTAAGAGACGACATCGTGGGGATTCTAACGCGAAAGATGCGAATGTGCTGACGGGTATTGAAATGAGCCGTGGTATAACGACCGAAGGCGTTGCTACGACAATGGCCCTCTTGGATAAGTCAATAAAAACTCCAAGCTCAAGGCGGCGTCCTCGCCGCCGGGGACGGCGGCAGGAGCACTTTTGCAAGAGGCCCGATGCATTATTCGACGATACGGACGACTGTGCCCTTGCTCTCATAAGCGAACTGGGCGCGCGGGTCCACGGTGGGCGATGTCCAGCGGAAAAGCCATTTGGCCGCGGCGGGACTCAGGTTGATGCATCCATGTGAACGCGGGCGACCGAAGTCGTTGTGCCAGTAGGTGCCGTGGAAGGAGATTCCACTTTCGGTGATGTAGAGCACCCAGGGCACGCCGGGCAGGTCGAAGCCGCTGGCGGCCAGGTCGCCGGCGGCCATATGCCGCGTGGGACGTTTGTGGTAGGTCATGAACGTGCCGGTCGGGGTGGTGTACGTCCCACCGCGGAAGATCGCTCCACTGGCGATGCGCGCCGCGTAGACCAGCCGGTCGTCCTCGTAGGCCAGCATGAGTTGATTGTTCAGCTGGACTTCGACGCGTTTCCTTTCGGGAGGCACGTTTGGAGATAACGGCGACAGCTCCTCGTCCGGGATGAGGCGCAGGTGTTTGGCCGGAGCGAAGTAGAATTTCTTCCACTTGTCGTCGAAGACGCGGTACCAGGCTTCGCCGTCCGCGCCGACGACCGTTTCCATCAGCCAGTGTGTGGTCTCGTAGTACATGCGATAGGCAACCCTGGAGGCCTTGTCCGCTTTCTCGTGCGCGTCGGTGTAAGGGACGGTCACCTCGCCGAGCAGGCCGTCGGCCGGGAAGAATCCGTAATACGGAGTGTTGAGCACCGTGCGCACCGGCTGGACCCAGCCGGAGTAAAGATACGCGCCCGCGTCGGTCTCGTACCAGACGCGGTTGTAGAGGCTGGTGTCGTCATCCAGCGCAGTGGAGGCGATCGGCACGACCAGGTCGCGCCAGTACATCTTGACTCGCTTGGCTTTGGTGGATGGTTCGTCGTAAGCCCACAGCAGTCCGCTTGCGACGCGCCCCTGCAGGCCGGAATCGGGCAGAAGCGGGAACGCGCGGCCGGGGAACAATAGTCCCAGTAATCCAACCCCGCTGAGTTTGAGGAAGTCGCGGCGGGAGAGGCCGCCATGCAGGCCGTTCATTGTAATCTGCGGATCAATAATGCACGCTCACCAGCGTCCCCACCGAGGCCCAGTTGTATAGCCATTCCGCGTCGTAGGTGCGCAGGTTGACGCATCCGTGACTCATGGGCGTGCCGAAGTTGTTGTGCCAGTAGGTGCCGTGCAGGCCGTAACCTTTGTGGAAATACATGACGTAGGGAACATTGGTGAGGTAATAACCGGGGCCAGCCATGGTGGTCAAGCGGTACTTGACGTAGATATGATATTTGCCAGTGACGGTGGGCGTGAGCCACGTGCCGGTTGAGACGACGAAACTGTTGACCAGCACATCGCCTTCGTAGGCGTACACCATTTGCTGGGACAGGTTCACCTCGATCCAGCGCTCGCCATTGCCGCCGATGACCGGCGAGGGCGGACGATATTCGCTGGTGGGTGTGTCGGCCACAATGACGGCCTCCATGACGCCCGGCGTTTCGGTGGGCAGGGGCGTGGCGGTGAACTCCGGCGTCGGCGTGTTGCTGGGTGTGGCTGTCGGGAGATCGGTGGGAGTTGCCGTGGGCGTTTCCGTCGGCTCCGGAGTCTCGGTTGGGCCGGGTGTTGCGGTCGGTTTGGGGACCTCCGCCGGGGCGTACGGCTGGACTCCAGGGGAACGGTTGGCGACGGGCGCGTCCGCGTTGCCCATGATGGACGCCACCACGGGATACGCCGCGGCCGAGACAGCCGCAAAGGCCAGCACGAGACAACCGAACAGCACCAGCAGACCAGCATACAATAGTCCGCGCCGCGGGCGGGATGGTTGACGGCCTCGCGGCGGGGAGGACACAGCCTGTTGCGATTGATTCAATCGCCGCGCCGCCCAGTCCACGGCCTGGCGCGCCCTCTCGCTGTTTGGGTTGATGGTCAGCGCTCTTTTTGCATACCGCAGGCTGGCGCGCGGGCCGGAGACCGAGGTCAGGATCAACCATGGCTCTTCGCGGTCAGGGATCAGGCGCGCGGCCTCCTCCGCCCATTGACGCGCCGTCGTCTGATCGCCGCGGCGCAGGGCCTGGCGGGCGTTTTCGATTGCCTGACGTGCCCGGGATTCGGGTTCCATGGCTACCAATAAAAGTAATTATAAAGCCTTACCATTGGATTTCCACCGGCGTGCCAATCTCAGCCCAATCATATAACAATTGTGATTCGTACGCGCCCAGCACCACACACCCATACGAAATGGGACGGCCGAGAAAACCTGCCCACAATTGTGAGCCGTTCGGCAGGATAGGCAGAGCATGGATGCCGTTCTCCAATCCGCCCGACCAGTAAATGCCCAGCCAGTTGGGCATCCAGATATTCCATGTTGCGCCGTAGGCATTGGGGATTTTCGACTGCACCGCGAACGTGCCGACGCGCGTGCCGTTGTTGATGCCGGTCGAGGCGACGAAACTGAAGACCAGCGCGTCGCCCTCGTACGCGTACAAGTGCTGTTCGGAGATGTCCACCAGGATGTACTTCCCGCCTCCGCCGGACGAATAGTTGGCTGCCGCGGCCGGAGCCCGGTACGACACTTCGGGCGTGGGCGTATCCTCCACAATGACTACTTCCAACGCGCCCGGCGTTTCGGTGGCAACAGGTGTCTCGGTTGGTAGAGGCGTCGCGGTTGGCAAGGGTGTTTCCGTGGGGAGCGGGGTGGGAGGGATGAAGAGGGTTGCAGTATGAGTCGGTTTGGGGACATCCGCGCGGGCGAAGACCGCGGGACTCGCCGTAGGCTGATTGAAACTTATCCTAGCGGAGGCAACCGCGGGCGATTCTGATGCGGACCAGGCGGCCAGTCCGAGCGCGAGGCAGAAGAGTCCAATGAACAGGATGGGATATAACGAACTGCGCGAGGCGGTTTTGGTTGTCATGGCGTCGCGGGGGTCGGCTCGACGTTCTCGTTGTTGATGAAGCACAGGATGCCCTGCACGATGCCTTCGGCCACACGGTCAGTATTCTGGGTCAGATAGTCGCGGTCGAGGTTGAGGAAGCCGGTCTCGATGATGGCCGCGATGGTGCTCGGGTCTATCTCGGAGAACGAATGGTAATCCGTCATATCGCGCGTGATGGAACCGGCATGGAAGTCCAGCGCGGTGACGCGCTGGTAGCGATCCACGAGGCAGGCGGTGAGACGCGTGGCGCGGTTGACGTCGCGCGTATCCATGGCCGAGGCCACCTTGAAGCCGGTCGCCTCGTCGTTGATGTAATCGCACGAGTCGTTGTGGATGGAGACGAGCGCCACGGCGCGATAACCGCTCAGGCGCGTGTCGTATTCCTGCAACAGGTCTACCTGAAAGCCTTTGGCTGTGAGCGATTCCTGAACGAGGCCGGCGATCTGGAGATTCATCTCCTGCTCGGTGAGACTGACATTGCCTTCATCGTCGTAGCAGACTGCGCCCGAGTCGTTGCCGAGATGTCCTGCCACGATGCCGATACGCAGGGCGGGTTGGGGTGTGGCCGCGGCCTGCGGCGGCTGGGCGGTGAGCATCAGGCGAAAGCGCTCGGTCAGATTCAGCGTGCGCAGGCTGTCCGGCGTCCAGGCAGTGAAGAGAGTTGCCAGCAGGATGGCCATTCCCAATGTGGGGAAGATGATGTTCGGCGTCGGCTGCCGGTGAGACCTGTGTGAGGGGTGCGTATCGCTCATTCTATTTCGTATAATAATACGCAACCATGGAAACGACAAGGGAGACAAATCGGCTGCGCGGGAACGCGGCCCGGTTAAGCCCTTTGGATTTCTACCTTGACTTGCCTCCCCCTCCTCGTTATGATGAAATCGAATGGAGACGCATTGATGACTTTAGACTCCGAACAATTACGCCGGGCCATGCGCGCCTGGACGACGGGTGTGGCGGTCATCACCGCCCAGCGCGGCGATATCCGACAGGGAATGACGATCAACTCGTTTACTTCTCTTTCGCTCGATCCGCCGCTGATCATGGTCGCCTTGCAGGGGGAGACGCGTACGCACGCTCTGGTCAAAGAGACGGGCGAGTTCAGTGTGACGATTCTGGCGGAAGACCAGCGCGACCTGTCCATCCGTTTTGCCAGGCACGAGGTGGAAGATCGTTTTGCAGGCATTGAAACTGAAGCGCTCAGTCTGCGCGCGCCGCTCATCAAGGGCGGGCTGGCATGGTTCGATTGCCGCGTTCGGCAAAGTCACGAAGTCGGGGAGAACACCCTTTTCGTTGCCGAGGTGGAGGCCGTGCGCGTCTTCAGCGCCGACAAGCCGCTGGCCTATCACAACCGTGAGTATTGGAAGTTATCCAATGGGGAGGGCAAGGATGGAATCAAATCGCCTGACCGATGAGGAAAAGAATCTCCTCCTGCGGCTGGCGCGGGAGGCGCTGGAATGCGGCGTGCGCGAACAAAAACTCCCGCCGTTGGACTTGAAGTCCCTGCCGCCGCGGTTGCGGGAGGACGGCGCCTCGTTTGTGACCCTGACCGTGCGCGGCAACTTGCGCGGCTGCATCGGCACGCTGGAGCCGTACCAGCCCCTGGCCGCGGACGTACGCGAACGCGCCATCGCCGCGGCCCTCGAAGACCCGCGCTTCCCGCGCGTCCAGCCTGGGGAGTTGAAGAACATTGAGGTCGAGGTCAGCAGGCTCACGGTCCCCACGCGGCTCGAATATTCCAGTCCCGATGATCTGCTTGCGAAATTGCGTCCGCACGTGGACGGAGTCATCTTGCGCGACGGCTACCATCGCGCCACCTTCCTGCCGCAAGTGTGGGAGAAGATCCCCGACGCGGCGGAGTTCCTCGGTCAACTGTGCTGGAAGATGGGTGTGGAAAAAGATCTGTGGAGGCGCAGACACGTGGATGTGTTGATTTATCAAGTGGAGAAATTCCACGAATAGGTTAAAATCAAGCACATGTCCGAAGAACTGGATGTCATGTTCCAGGAGGCGGTCGAGGCCCTGCGCAAGCGGGACCACGCCCGCGCGCGTGACCTGCTGACCCGCCTGCTGAAAACCGATCAGAAAAACGCCACTTATTGGGTCTGGCTAAGTGCGGCTGTCGAGACGTCCAAAGAACGGGTTTACTGCCTGCAGACCGCGCTCAACCTGGATCCCGAAAATGCCACTGCCAAACGCGGCCTGATTCTGCTTGGAGCCCTTCCGCCAGATGAAACTGTCCAGCCTTTCCCGGTCAACCGCCCGCGCGCCTGGGAGGACAAACTCATCCTGGCGCATGAGCGTCCGCAGGAACGCGGACTGAAGGCGTTCACCGGCAGTCCCATGGCGCGCATCGCCGGGCTGGGACTGATCGGGGTCGTCGTTTGCGGACTGGCGGTTTATGGGTTCTTTGCGCCGCGTACTGTCCGCTTCAGTTTCGGGCCCACTTTTACGCCGGGCCCGTCCCCCACCTATACCACCACGCCGACATTCATCAATTCGACCGTGCAGCCGGAAGCACCCACCCGCATCGGCCCCACGCCGTTGTGGGCGTTCCTGCCTGCAACATACACGCCCACCCCATTCTTCGGGGCTACCCCGCGCGATCCGCAGACCGGCGATAGTGCCCGCGCCGCCCGCATCGCTGCCCAGAACGAAGACTGGCCGGAGGTGATTCGGTTGATGGAGCAGATCGCCACCCTGGAACCGAATTCGGCCGATCCATGGTTCACCATTGGTCAGGCTTATTTCTATCAGGAAGATTACAAGTCGGCCATCGAGTCATATAACCGCGCCATCGAAATCAACGAGAACTACAGCCCGGCCTATGTGGCGCGCGCGCGTGCCAACAAGATATTTGCTCCCAACACCGAGAGCATCATTAACGATTTGGATTTCGCCATCGAGACCGATCCCGCGTACGCAGAGGCGTATATCGAGCGCGCCGGTTATTACACGGACCTGGGTGATCCCCAAGCCGCCCTGGAAGACCTGCAAACCGCCGACGGCCTCCTGCCTAATTCGGCGCTGGTCTATTACGAATATTCGCGCGCCTATTTCGTTCAAGGGGACCTCGAAAACGCGCTTGCATTTGCCGAACGCGCCAAAGAAATTGACCTGACCCTGCTTGCCAACTATCTCGCGCTTGGTCAGGCCTATCTTGCCAGTGGTCAAGCACAGGAGGCTGCCGAGGCGCTTCGCACGTATACGACTTACGAGACCGGCAATCCGCTGGCATGGCTGTTGACGGGCAAGATGGAATACCTCAACGGCAATTACGAAGCCGCCCTGGAAGCCCTCGATCAATCCATCGGACTCGAAAACAATCCCGAAGCGCGCCTGTATCGCGGCCTCACGTATGTGGAACTCGGCGAAGGCGCCGCGGCCGAATACGAACTGCGCGCCGCGCTGGGCACTCTGCCCGATACGTTCGAGGCCCACATCGGATTGGCGCGTGCCCACTATCTGCAGAGGGAATTTGGCAGTGCCTCCCAGCAGGCGGGGACGGCGCTCACGCTGGCCGAAACGGACGAACAGCGTGCCGGGGCCTATTACTGGCGCGCCCTGGCCTACGAAGGACTCGGTCAGACCGCTTCCGCACGCGCGGACTGGGAAGCCCTGCTGGATCTGCCTTCCAGCGCGGTCCCGGCGGAATTGCGCCGCGAGGCGGAGGATCATCTGTTCAACTTGAGCACATCCACGCCATCCTCAACCCCCAGCAAAACACTGACACCTAGCCGTACGCCTACGCCAAGCCGAACACCGACTCCGCGCAGGACGCCGACCCCAACGCCCACCCCATAAAATCAGGAACCCGTTTTCTCGAAGAAAACGGGTTCCTCTGTTAAGCCTTGCCGCGATGCTGTTCGCAGGGACACAAGGCGCGCAGATAATGCCAGTTGTAAATGCCGTAATCGTGGCCGTCCTCCCAGACGATGGTCAATGCGTACGAGCCGACGGCTTTGACGTCCGTCAATCGTGTGGCCGGAGAGTCGGGCAGGTCGGCCTCGAACATGGCCGCGTCGGGCTCGGACCTCATGTTCTCGTGCCCGCCCCGGCACGACGCGCACGGACAGGCCGCGCGCAGTAACTGGAAGGGATAGACGCTCACATGGCCGTCGTCCCACGTGATGGTAAATTCGCGTTTCGATTTATTGGCTGTAATGCCGGTAGGTTTTTCGTTCATCAAATTCTCCCCCCTCTCCCGATCGGGAGAGGGGCAGGGGGTGAGGGTCAATCACGGTGAAGGCACCACGGCCAGGAAATCCGCCGCGGCCCAGCCGGCGCGAGTCTCGTCGTAGGGCGCGACCAGATACCACCAGGTATAGCCATCCGCCTCGCGCGGGCCGTCGCGCACCTGAAAGACCTCGGAATCGAAGCCGAGGAAGAGTGGCTCGGTGTTCAGTCCCGGCCCGGCGCGTAGGCGCAGGGGATCACCATCGGTGCCGCTGATCTGCACATAGCCGCCGATGACGATCTGCCCGGCAACGGGTGTGGGTGTGGCGAATGGGTCCATGGTGGGTGTGGCCGAGGGCGCTGGGGTGGAGGTCGGGGCGGGGATCAGGGTCAGGTCCGCAGGGGCGATCTCGAGGTCTCCGGACGAAGCGGGTACGAATCCGATGGCGCCCATGGTGATCGTGGTCAGGATCCCGGCTAGGATCATCGCGCCGAGAATCACACCCGGGTTCAGGAAGAGACGCCAGTCGAGTGGGGGTTTCATATCTTTGGTGCATCCTTCAAGAGATACAGCGATTCTAACGGAATGAGCAATTTTAGCGCGCGCGGCTGGATCGTGATGGTCACCTCTTTTGTCTCGGGGCGCGGCTCGCCGTCGGATTGGACGAGAAAGGGCGAATCGGCCTCCACGCGTAATTGACGGAACGGAATGCGGCGCGCCTTGTCCGAACTCAAGTGGTTGCCGCGCCACAGGTCATAGGCATGGCGCAGGGCGTCGCCGAGGTGGTTGCCGGAGAGCAGCCACAGGTCGAACTCGCCGTCGTCGAGGTAGGCATCGGGCGAAAGCACCGCGTGTCCGCCCATGTAACGGCGGATGTTGTTTGCAACGGCGACCAGGAAATTGCCCTCCACTTCGTGTTCATCGGCCCACAGCCGCAAACGGACTCCGCTCCACTGGCTGGCGTTCCAGATGGTGGTAAAGGTGTATTCGGGAAAGGAGAAGAATTTTTCGAGCCGCAGGCGCGGCTCCAGCGCGTGGATGGTCATCGCGTCCAGGCCCATGCCGGCCCACAGCAGGAAGGGCTGGCTGTTGCAAATGCCCACGTCCACGCGGCAGACGGGCGCGTTGGCCAGGACTTCGGCGTTTCGGCGCAGGACCCACCAGCGGGTCCAGGCAAAGACCGGCAGGCCGAGTTCCTGCGCGAGTACATTGGCGGTCCCGCTCGGCAGGACGCCCAGCGCGGTCTCCGTCCCGGTCAGCCCTGTGACGACCTGCCCGATCGTGCCGTCGCCGCCGGCCGCGAAGACCGCGTCCATTTTTTCGACCGCGGCCCGGCGCGCAGCTTCGGTGGCGTGCGTACCGCTTTGAGTGGGGGTCACATCCACATTCCAGCCGGAGCGGCGCAGGGTTTCCACGACGGGCTTGAGGAAGGGTTTGACGGGGAATCGCCCGGCGGCGGGGTTGTAGAGCAACAAAGCGCGGCGCATGGGTGGATTATAAAGGGTTTGCAGACCAAAAAGCCATGTCATCCTGCAATGATATAATGCGATGGGACGGCAACATGCAGACAGGTGCACTCCTCAACCAGCGGTATCAATTGCTCGAACGTCTCGGCTCCGGCGGCATGGCCGAAGTCTTCCGGGCGCGCGACCTGATGCTGGAACGTTCGGTGGCGATCAAGGTCCTGCGCGCCGATTACTCGCAGAGTAAATCTTTCCAGGAACGCTTCCGCCAGGAGGCGCGCTCGGCGGCCAATCTCTCGCACCCCAACATCGTCACCGTCCACGATTTCGGGCTGGACAAAGATCAACTCTTCATCGTGATGGAGTACGTGCCCGGCACGGATCTCAAGTCCCTGCTTCGCAAGCGCGGCCGCTTCACGGTCGAGGAGGCTATTCCGCTCATCGTGCAGGCCTGCGCGGGCGTGGGCTATGCCCATCGCGCTGGTCTGGTCCACTGTGATGTCAAACCGCACAACCTGCTCATCACGCCCGATCAGCGCCTCAAGGTCACCGACTTCGGCATCGCCCGCGCCCTGAGCACCATCTCCCCCGGCGAGCGTACGGACATCGTGTGGGGCTCGCCGCAATACTTCGCGCCCGAGCAGGCCGCGGGCGGCGCGCCCTCGCCCGCCTCGGACGTTTACTCGCTGGGCGTGGTGCTGTACGAAATGCTGACCGGCACCCTGCCCTTCAACGGCGCCACGGCGGACGAACTGGCGCGCCAGCACTTGCAGGCCGAGCCGGTTTTTCTCAGCGAATATTTGCCGGACGTCCCGCCCACGCTCGAAGAGATCGTCCTCAAGGTCCTTGCCAAGGAGCCGTCGGCGCGCTATCGCACGGCCGACCAGATGGGGCGTGTGCTGATGCGGTTCGGGACCCAGCGTCCGCCGACGCCTCCGCCATTGACCCTGACCCCCGAAGCGGCCAACGACTTCGAGGAACCCGCGCCCGTTCCCGTCGCGGACCCCCAGCCTGCCGCGGCCACCGAAATGCCCTTCCCCGACCTGCAAATTGACTGGCTCTCCATCGGTCTGGGCCTGCTGGCGCTGATCGCGGTCGGTGGGTTGATTCCGTTCTGGATGTGGATTTATTACGTTTACAACCCGTGAGCCTCTCCAAAGTCTGACCCTTTACAGGGTCCTTCGCGAAGATTTTGGACTCCGATCATGCCGCCCAAATATCTCATTGCCCCCTCGATCCTTTCCGCCGACTTTTTGAATCTCGGTGACGTGTTATCCGCCTGCGAATCCGCCGGCGCGGACTGGATTCACGTGGATGTGATGGACGGCCATTTCGTCCCGAACCTGACGATGGGCCCGTTCATCGTCGAGCATTGCCGCCGCGCCACGAAACTTCCGCTCGACGTGCATTTGATGATCGAACAGCCGGAGCGTCATCTGGAGGCCTTTGCAAAGGCCGGTGCGGCGCACATCACTGTGCACGTAGAGACCTGTCCTCACCTGCATCGTACGCTCCAGCAAATCAAATCGCTGGGATGCAAGGCAGGCGTCACGCTCAATCCCGGCACACCGGCCTCGGCTGTCGAGCCGGTCCTGTCTCTGGCCGACCTGGTGCTGGTATTGAGCGTCAACCCGGGCTTTTCGGGACAGGCATTCCTCCCGGACGTGTTGCCTAAGATCAGGTATATTCGCCAGAAATTGGATGAACACGACTCGTCCGCGTGGCTGGAGGTGGACGGCGGCCTCACGGCAGAGAACCTGCCCAAAGTCCGGGACGCGGGCGCGGATGTTTTTGTCTCGGCCAGCGCGGTGTTCCGCCATCCGCAGGGGATTGCGGCGGGGATACAATCGTTGCGCGAGAACCTGTAAGTCGGGAGGATAAATATGGATCAAATCTTTTGCCGTGAATGCGGCACGCCCTACCGCCCAGGAGAGGCAAGTTTTTGTTCCAAGTGTGGGACTCCATTGCCAACCAAGGCGAATGCGGTGGACGAATTGAAATCGCTGCAAAAAGAAAGTAGGGGTTATGGGGCTTTGCGATTTACCGCTGATCTGATTATTTTCTTGGGCTGGCTGATCATTATTAGCGGCTTCTTTCTTTCAGCAGGTGTATATAAAAGTGTCAATGTTATCAGTTCTCAAAGCGACGCCGCGATTCTGGCCGCGATAATGACCATCATATTTTCCCTCTTCATGGGCGTATTCTCGATTGCCAGTGGCCAGTTTCTGGAGTTAATGTTGGAGATGAGAGACGACTTGCATGTTAACACGAGACTGTTACGACGCTTATCGTTGATGATTTCTGAGCAATAGGTTAAAACCCTCATCCCCTCCCCTCTCCCGCTGAGAGAGAGGAGCAAAGGTGAGGAAAACAAAAACCGCGGCCCGCTTGACGGCCGCGATCTTTGACAGGAGAGAAAACAACCTTATGCCGACTTGGTCGAAGTGCGGATGCACTTGGCGCACAGGACTTTCCTGACCTTGCGGCCGTTTTCCATCACAATCGTCTTCTGCAGGTTGGGAAGAAACTTCCGGTTGGTGGCGCGCAGGGAGAACGACCGGTTGTGGCCGAAGGTGGTGGTCTTTCCGCAGTTAGCGCATTTAGCCATGACTTGCAATCCTTTCCAGACAATGAGTGCACAGGCGTGCCTGCTCGCGTGAGCGCCGCATTGTACCATAAATCGAAACCATCTTCAAGACAAACTGTTAATAAGACACAGAGGAAAGAATATGGGCAGAGACAACACACCCCTTGGGCGAGTCCACATTTCACCGGATGCCGTGGCAACCATTGCCTATCGCGCCACGCTCGAATCCTACGGCGTGGTGGGGCTGGCGCCGCGTAACCTGGCGGAGGGACTGGCACATACCATCACCCGTGAACCCAGCCGCGGCGTGTCCGTCCATTACAACGGCGAGGACATTAACATCGATGTTTTCGTCGTCATCGAATACGGTACGCGCATCACTTCGGTGGCGCAGAGCGTGGCCAACACCGTGCGCTTTCACGTGGAAAAAGCGCTCGGCCTGAAGGTAAACTCGGTCAACGTGCATGTGGCCGCTCTGCGGGTCAGCGACCTGGACTAAAAACCCGTCCTTCGACTACGCCGCACAACGAGTGTGCGGCTCTGCTCGGGACGATGAGACCTGAGGAGAATTCATGAGTGTAGGTTCATCCGACATCCAGGCCAAACGCCTGCACGAACTGCGCAACAACCCGATTGACGGGCTGGTGCTCAAGGAACTCGTCCAGGCCGGGCTGACCTGGCTGAGGACCAACCAGCAGACGGTCAATGCGCTGAACGTCTTCCCCGTGCCCGACGGCGACACCGGTACGAACATGACGTTGACCATGCAATCGGCCTGGAGCGAGATCGCCGACCTCGGCCATCACAGCGTGGGCGAGATGGCCGCCGCGGTGGCCAAGGGTGCGTTAATGGGAGCGCGCGGCAATTCGGGCGTGATCCTTTCGCAGTTGTGGCGCGGCTTCTCGCGCGGCCTGCACGGCGCAGACGTGCTTGACGGCCCCACCCTGGTCAGGGCTTTTGCGGAGGCGCGTGACACGGCCTACAAGGGCGTCGTCCGCCCGGTGGAGGGGACGATCCTGACCGTGGCGAAAGACGTTGCCACAGCCGCCGAGGCCGCGCTGGCTGAAACGCAGGACCCGATCGAGATTCTGGAGCGCGTCATCCCGGCCGCGGACGCGTCGGTGCAGAGCACGCCCGAACTCCTGCCGGTGCTCAAGCAGGCAGGCGTGGTCGATTCGGGCGGCAAGGGCCTGTTCTTCGTGCTCGAGGGGATGCTGCGCTACTTTAACGGCGAGCCGCTCGACGTCCCGACTGTGAGCGTACAACCCATGTCGGCCATGAATCTGAAAGAGGCGATGGAGTCCATCGAAGAGGGACAGGATTACGAAGTCGTCGTGGATTTCTTCCCGAACGGACAACTCGACCTGCAATCGTTTTATGGCAGGCTCGAAGCGATGGGCACGTCCATTCAGGTGGGCGAGGGCGAGGGCATGTATCGCATGCACATCCATGTGCCGCTCGAGAAGCGTTACGAGCCGATTGATTACATCATGGGTCTTGGCACGATCAGCAAGATCGCCATGGAAAACCTGATGGCACAGATGGACGACATCCAGAAATCCAAGGCCGAAAAGATCGAATTCCAGCCCGTGGAGCCCGGGCAGATCGCGGTGGTGGTTGTCTCGCCGGGCAAGGGGCTGAGCCGCATCTTTGCCTCACTGGGCGTGGCCGCGATTGTGGAGGGCGGACAGACGATGAATCCGTCCACGCAGGAAATCCTGGCCGCGTTCGAGAATCTTCCAACCGATAAAGTAATCATCCTGCCGAACAACAAGAATATCATCCTCGCCGCGAATCAGGCGAAGGAAGTGACCGTCAAGCAGGTGGCCGTGGTGCCAAGCCGTACCGTGCCGCAGGGACTGGCGGCCATGCTGGCGCTCAACCCGGACGGGGAGGTGGAGGCCGTCGCCGAGAAGATGACCAAATCCCTGGCCTCCGTGCAGACGGGCGAGATCACCGTCGCCACGCGGACGGTGGAGATTGACGGCGTGAAGGTTGAGGCGGGTCAAGTGATCGCATTGCTGGATGGCAAGTTGGTATTATCTGCCTCGGCGATTGAAGAGGCAGTGATGGGACTGCTCGAAAAGGCCGAGGCGGAGAAGCACGAATTGATCACGTTCTATTACGGCGAAGACCTGAATCGAAACGAGGCATTTCGCATTGTAGATGTGGCGCGCGGGAAATATGCCTCGCAGGAGATCGAAGTGCAGGATGGGGGCCAGCCGCATTATCCGTTTTTGATTTCGGTGGAGTGAGAAATTCTTCACCGCGAAGCCGCGAAGGACGCGAAGAAGACCCTTCGCGGTCTTTTTTCACTTTGACTTCGCTCGGTGCATGTTTCGCGGTGAAAAGGATTTTGAAATGAAGCTCGGCCTCGTCACCGATTCGACCTGCGACCTGCCGTCTGCTCTCGTGGAGCAGTATGGCATTGAAGTCATTCCCTCGATCCTTGTGATTGACGGGAAGCAGTACGTTGACGGCGCGGACATCAGCCGCGCCGATTTCTACGCGCGCCTGCCCTCGCTGAAAAAATTTCCAACCACCGCCGCGCCCTCGATCGGCGAATTCTCGGCGCGTTACCAGCGGCTGTTCACCGCGGGCTGTGACCACATCCTCTCGATTCACGCCGCCTCGCAGTTGACCGCCATTTGCAGTATCGCGGCGCAGGCCGCGAAGGACTTTCCAAACCAGGTCACCGTTGTGGACAGCGGCTCGCTCTCGCTGGGAATCGGCTTCCAGGTGCTGGCCGCGGCCGAATCGAATTCAGACTTACCAACTGCCCTCGCCTCGATTGAATCCACGCGGCGGCGACTGCACGTTTCCGCCGCGCTGGATACGATGGATTACGTCCGCCGCAGCGGACGCGTTCCCGCGGCCATCACCATCCTCGGCGGCATGTTGCACATCAAACCGCTGGTCGAGCTGACCGACGGGCAGATCAAGGCTATCGGCGCGGTGCGGACGACGAGTCAGGCCGACGCGCGCATGGCTGCCTTCCTGAAATCGGGACTGCCGCTGGAGCGTCTTGCCATTCTTCATACCGGAGCGGAAATGAGGGCGCGCGCCTTCCTCTCCCGCCTGATGGACGAGAGCGCCCGCGGCCTGCCGCGCGACATTTTGATAGTCAATGTGACCACGGTCATCGGCGCGCACGTCGGGCCGAACGGACTGGGGTTCGCGGCGGTGAGGGCGGGGTAAGGCGTAAAGTCTGCGTTTATCCGTGAAATCCGCGGCCTCCGCGTTCCATTCTTATCCCCATGATAAAATACCTCCATGCAGTCTTCATTAGAGAAACTCCGTAAATTCTTCCGTCTCGAACACGAAAATGGCTACAACAACACCGCCATCATCGGCGGACTGGCCCAGATGCTGGAATTCTGGGAAGGCGAAGCCCGCGCCGACGGCATCGCCGAGGAGATTATCCAGGCGGTCATCTCGCGGCTGCGCTCGTACGAGAGTCTCAGCGCCGAAGGCCGCGCCGACTCGCTCAAAGGATTATGGAAGCGCATCGGCGAACAATATCCCGAAGCCGCGCAAAAGCCCAAAGACCAGCCGCGCCCCCACAGAGTCTCCCCCCGTGTCGGGGGGACAGAAGGGGGGGCGAGGCCGCCGCGCCCGCCTCAAAAACGGGAGCAGGCCCCGGGTCCCGGACGAAGCGAGACCGCGCCCGGCGGCCGCACCTCCGCCACACCGGCCGCGCTCAACGCCGCGCTGACTGTCCTGCAGGGCGTCGGTCCGCGCCATGCCCAGACGCTCGCAGAACTGGGCATGCACACGCTGGGGGACATGCTGTATTACTTCCCGCGCCGCTACGAAGATTACAGCCAGTTGAAACCCATCAAAAGCCTGTGGTACGGCCAGCAGGTGACCGTGATCGGCGCGGTGCAGACGGTGACCACGCGCCCGATCCGCGGCGGAAAGGCCAGCATCGTCGAGGCCATTTTGAGCGACGGCACCGGCGTTCTGCGGCTCTCGTGGTTCAACCAGCCGTGGATGGCCAACCGCCTGAAGCCCGGCGCGTCCATTTCGGTCTCGGGCAGGGTCGAGCAGTACCTCGGCCGCCGCGTCATGAACAATCCCGATTTCGAGCCGGTCGAGGCCGAGAACCTGCATACCAACCGCATCGTACCCATTTATCCGTTGACCGCCAAGATCACGCAGAAGTGGCTGCGCGGCATGATGAACCAGGTGGTGAGTTACTGGGCTCCCGCGCTCATTGACCATCTGCCCGAAAGCGTCAAGTCGGCGGGTGGACTCACGGATCTCGGCCAGGCGATCCTGCAGGCGCATTTTCCCGATTCGCAGGATTCGCTCAAGGCGGCGCGCGAACGCCTGGCCTTCGACGAAATCTTCTTCCTGCAAATGGGAGTGCTTCGCCAGAAACAGGACTGGCAGTCGGCGTCCGCCCGCCGCTTCGAAGCCCCGGACGAGTGGCTGGGTGCGCGCTTAAGCGGCCTGCCCTTCACCCTGACCGGCGCGCAGTCCCGCGCCATCGAAGACATCCGCCGCGACCTCGCATCTGGCAGACCGATGAATCGACTCCTGCAGGGCGACGTGGGTTCGGGCAAGACCGTCGTTGCCGCGCTGGCCGCGGCGATGGTCACGCGCGAGGGCGCGCAGGCCGCGGTCATGGCGCCCACTTCGATTCTGGCGGAACAGCATTTTCGTAATTTCAGTAACTTCTTTGCGGCTTTGGAGTCCGACGGCTTGTCGTCGGATTCGCAGGAGCAGGCTATGCAGGAGCTTGCTCCTGCACTCCAAAGTGTGAGATTGTTGGTGGGCGATACGCCTGAATCCGAGAAGGCCGAAATCCGCGAGGGATTGGCGAACGGCACGATCAAAGTCGTCGTCGGCACCCACGCGCTGATCGAAGACCCGGTCACGTTTGCAAACCTGCAACTGACCGTCATTGACGAACAGCATCGTTTCGGCGTCGAACAGCGCGCCGCGCTGCGCAGCAAAGGCACCCATCCGCACCTGCTGGTGATGACCGCCACTCCCATCCCGCGCTCGCTGGCATTGACCATCTACGGCGACCTCGACCTCTCCGTCATGGATGAAATGCCCGCAGGCCGCCAGCCGATTGCCACGCATGTTCTGACCCCGCGCGAACGCGAGCGCGCCTACACTCTCATCCGTTCGCAGATCAAGGACGGACGTCAGGCCTTCATCATCTATCCGCTGATCGACGAGAGCGACAAGTCGCCGTCCCGCGCCGCGGTGGACGACCACGCCGCGCTCTCGAAGGATATCTTCCCTGAGTTCAAGGTGGGTCTCCTGCACGGACGCATGAGACCCGAAGAAAAAGAAGCGGTCATGCTCAAGTTCCGCGACGGCGAATACCACATCCTGGTCTCCACAACCGTCGTCGAAGTCGGTGTGGATGTGCCGAATGCCACCGTCATGCTGATCGAGGGTGCGGACCGATTCGGTCTCGCCCAACTGCACCAACTGCGCGGACGCGTCGGCCGCGGCGCGGCGCAATCCTACTGCCTGCTCATCCCCGACCACGAGGATGATATCGAGAACGAGCGCCTGCAGGCCATGGCCGAGACCAACGACGGTTTCATCCTCGCCGACCGCGACCTGCGTCAGCGCGGTCCCGGCGAATTCCTCGGCACGCGGCAATCGGGCTACGCCTCGGGTCTACGCATGGCCAGTCTCACCGACATCGCGCTCATCGAGAAGGCACGCGCCCAGGCGCAGTCGTTGTTCGAGAAGGACGCCAACCTCGAACAGCCCGAGCATAAACTGCTGGCTGAGGCGCTGGGCAGGTTCTGGGGTGAGGGCAAGGGAGATGTTTCGTAATTTTTGTAGGGCACAGCAGAGAAATGACGGATTTTGGCCATTAACATTCCGCTGTGCCCCTACTTGAACATGGAGAATAGATGGTAAAGGCACTATTTCCCGGCACATTCGATCCCATCCATTACGGCCACATGGACATCGCCCGCCGCGCCTCGCGCCTGTTTGATGAGGTTCTGAT
>DAOTXP010000295.1:0-4966 GCA_034435275.1 Anaerolineales bacterium
GGGGGCGGGCCGCCGCGCCGATCCAGGCCGCGATTCTGGCGGGGGACGAAGAGACGGGCGTGACCATCATGAAAATGGATCAAGGGCTCGACACCGGCCCGATGCTCGCCAAACGTTCCATCCGCCTCACGCGGGAGGATACGACTGGTTCCGTTTCAGAGACGTTGTCCCGCCTCGGCGCGGACCTGCTCATCGAAATCCTTCCCGATTATTTATCTGGAAAAATGTTTCCCATGCCTCAGCCCGGCGAAGGCGCAACCTACGCGCCGATGCTGAAAAAGGAGGATGGCCGCCTCGATTTCAATTGTCCCGCGCGGGAGCTGGAGCGCCGCGTGCGCGCCATGAATCCTTGGCCGGGCGCGTGGATCGAATATAACGGCCAGCCGCTCAAAGTCCTGCGCGCCCATACAGAGGTCGTCTTTACTTACGCGGCCCAGGCACCGGGGACGCGCCTGCAATCGGGCAACCAGCCGTTTGTCATGGCCTCCGACGGCGCTCTCTTTCTGGATGAGGTCCAGCCGGCTGGCAAAAAACCGATGGATGGGAAGGTATTTCTGGCGGGTGCGCGCGGCTGGAAGTCATAGACGGCTTTTTGTTATAAAATTGTGGCAGAACAATTCCAGGAGGGCCGCCATGCCCAAGTACGTCGCCGCAATTGACCAGGGTACGACCAGCACTCGATTCATGATCTTCGATTACGGGGGCAATGCGATTGCCGTTGACCAGAAGGAGCACCGACAAATCTACCCCAGGCCTGGCTGGGTGGAGCATGATCCGCTGGAGATCTGGGAACGGGTCAGGGAGGTGATGAGCGGCGCGCTTGCCAAAGCGGAGTGTAATATCTCTGACGTTGCCGCGGTCGGCGTGACGAATCAGCGCGAGACGACGGTCGTGTGGGAGAAGTCCACTGGCAGGCCGATCTACAACGCCATCGTCTGGCAGGACACGCGCACGGATGAGATTTGCAGTCGGCTGGCCGAGAAAGGCGGGCAGGATCGCCTGCGCGATCAGACTGGTCTGCCGTTGGCGACGTATTTTTCGGGTCCAAAAATCAAATGGATTCTTGACAGCGTAGATGGAGCGCGGACGAAAGCCGAAAACGGCGATTTGCTGTTTGGCAATATTGACACGTGGGTCATTTGGAATCTGACCGGCGCGCATGTCACCGATGTGACCAACGCCTCGCGCACGTTGTTGATGAACCTGCATACCTTGGATTGGGACGATGAGATTTTGAAACTGCTCGGCATCCCGCGCGGGATGCTGCCGCAAATCAAATCCTCTTCCGAAATTTACGGCGCGGCGCGCGGCGCTTTGGGGGGTGTCCCAGTGGCGGGCGATCTGGGCGACCAACAGGCCGCGCTCTTCGGACAAACCTGTTACAGTCCCGGTGAAGCGAAGAACACATATGGCACGGGCTGTTTCATGCTGCTCAATACCGGCGAGAAACCCATGCCCTCGAAATCTGGTTTGCTGACAACGCTGGGTTACAAGATTGGTGGCCAGAAAGCCGTCTACGCGCTGGAGGGTTCGATTGCCATCACGGGCGCGCTGGTTCAGTGGCTGCGTGACAATCTCGGCCTGATTCAAAAATCATCCGATATCGAAGCGCTGGCGCGCACGGTGGAAGATAACGGCGGCATCTACTTCGTGCCTGCCTTCTCTGGTCTGTTCGCGCCCTACTGGAGGTCCGACGCGCGCGGCGCTATTGTCGGCATGACGCGCTATGTCAACAAGGGTCATATTGCCCGCGCCGCGCTCGAAGCCACCGCTTATCAGACGCGCGAGGTGCTGGATGCGATGGAAGCAGATTCGGGCGTCAAACTGACCGCGCTCAAAGTGGACGGCGGCATGGTCTTCGACGAACTCCTGATGCAATTTCAATCGGACATTCTCGATGTGCCTGTCGTGCGTCCCAAAGTAGCGGAGACCACCGCCCTGGGCGCGGCCTACGCCGCGGGGCTGGCGGTCGGCTTCTGGAAGGATTACAATGAATTGCGCGCCAACTGGGGCCGCGACAAGGAATGGAAGCCTCAGATGGAGGCGGCGGCCCGCGAGAAGTTATACGCCGGTTGGAAGAAGGCGGTGACGAGGACGTTTGATTGGATCTAGACCGTAGACCGTGGACGGTGGACGGCAAATACAGTGTATGGTCTGCCATCCGCGGCTAGGATGAATATGAACCGACAGGAAATTCTTTCTTCTCTGCAATCCGACCCCTCCCTCGATGTTCTCATCGTCGGCGCGGGTATCAATGGCATTGGGACGTTCCGCGACCTGGCGCTCAACGGCGTGAATGTGCTGATCGTGGATCGCGGCGACTTTTGTTCGGGCGCTTCGGCGGCATCCTCGCACATGGCGCATGGCGGAATCCGCTATCTCGAAAACGGCGAGTTCCGCCTCGTGCGCGAAGCCGTGCGGGAGCGCAATCGCATGATTCAGAACGCGCCGCATCTCGTCAGGCCCCTGCCGACCACTGTCCCCATGTTCAAGCATTTTTCGGGATTGCTCAACGCGCCGCTGAAATTCCTCGGCCTGCTGGAACATCCCAGCGAACGCGGCTCGGTGGTCATCAAACTGGGGCTGATGCTTTACGACGCTTACACGGGGAAGACGCGCGTCGTGCCGCGCCACAAATTTCGCGGCCGCGCGGAATCGCTGACTCGTTGGACTCGTTTGAATCCCAAAATCGTTTCCACGGCGGAATACTACGACGGCCTCATTCAAAATCCCGAGCGCCTCGCGTTGGAAATTTTGCTGGACGGTGAGGCCGACGGCGGGCGCGCCCTCAACTACGTCTCCCTTGTAAGTGGACAGGGCAACACTGTGACGCTTCGAGATGAATTAAACCTTCAAACCTTCGACCTTCAACCGAAACTGATCATCAACGCGGCAGGCCCGTGGATCGACGCGGCCAACGGTACCTTGGGGCTGTCCACCCGTTACATCGGCGGGACCAAAGGCTCGCACCTCGTTCTCGATCATCCCGAATTGCGGCAGGCCATTGGCGAAAACGAATTCTTCTTCGAGAACAAGGACGGCCGCATTGTCTTGATCTTCCCATTGTTCGATAAAGTTCTTGTCGGCACATCGGACATTCCCATCGAGAATCCCGACGAGGTGGTATGCACGGAAGACGAAGTGGATTACTTCCTTGGCATGATCGCCCGCGTCTTTCCCGATATCAAGGTTGGGCGCGAGCACATCGTCTTTCGATTTTCGGGCGTGCGCCCGCTGGCGCATACGGGTTCCGCGAAAACTACAGGACAAATCACGCGCAATCATCACATCCAGGTACTGGAAGGCGAATGGACCTCGCTGGGATTCCCCGTCTATTCGCTGGTGGGCGGCAAGTGGACCTCGTTTCGCGCGTTTTCGGAACAGGTCACGGACAAGGCCCTCGCCTTTCTTGGCCGCGCGCGCCAGAAGTCCACACGGGAACTGGCGGTCGGCGGCGGGCGGAATTATCCACGCACGGCTGAAGAACAGAAGCGCACCATTGACGGGCTGGCCGCCTGGACGAACCTGCCCGTCGAACGCGTACAGGTATTGTTTGCCCGCTACGGCACGCGCGCCGAGCAGGTCGCCCTGTTCCTGACACGCGAAGCAGACGCGCCGTTGAAGTCCCTGCCCGAATACTCGCGCCGCGAGATCGCCTTCCTCGCGCGGAATGAAAAGATCCTTCATTTGGATGATTTGCTCCTGCGGCGTACCATGCTGGGCATGCTCGGTCAGTTGACGCGGGGGAGGGTGGATGAATTAACCGAAGTCCTCGGCGAGGCCCTGGGCTGGAACGCGAAACAGAAAAAGGCCGAGGTGACGCGAACGCTCGATTTAATGGCAGACCGCTATGGGGTCCGATTGTGAGGCGTGCCTGTCTGGTAGAATCCAGCCTCGATGAATATATCCGTTGTCGTCCCTGTGTATCGCGGCGCTGAGACGCTGGAACCTCTTGTCCGGCGGTTGGGGAAGGTGCTTCCAAAAGTCGCCCAAAAATATGAATTGATTCTGGTCAATGACGGCAGTCCCGACGATTCGTGGAGGGTGATGGGGCGGCTGTCGAAGAAATACGCCTGGGTACGGGGCGTGCGGCTGATGCGCAATTACGGACAGCACAATGCCACCCTGTGCGGCGTGCGCCTGGCGCGCTACGAAGTGACCGTCACGATGGATCAGGACCTGCAACACCCGCCCGGCGAGATTCCCGTAATGCTGGCGAAATTGGAGGAGGGTTTCGACGTGGTTTACGGCGCGCCGCGCAAACTGCCTCAGGGATTCGTGCGCAACCTGCTGACCGCCAACATCAAACGCCTGCTGGCGCGCGTGATGGGCGTGCCGTCGGTGAAGAACATCTCGGCCTTTCGCGTCTTTCGCACACATCTGCGCGAGGCCTTTGCGAACTTCCAAAGCCCGTCGCTGACTCTGGATGTCCTGCTTTCGTGGGGGACGGCGCGCTTCACGTCGGTGCCTGTGGATGTGGCGCATGCGGAACGCTCGAATTACAATTTCGCCGCGCTGGTGAAGGCCGCCTTATTAATTCTCACAGGCTACAGCACCGCGCCCCTGCGGCTGGCGAGTTGGATCGGTTTTATCATGACCCTCTTTGGTCTGGGCGTTTTCGTTTACGTGGTTTGGATTTATTTCAGCGCGGGCAGCCTGCCTGGCTTCCCGTTTCTGGCTTCCATCATTTCGCTGTTGGGCGGCGCGCAGTTATTCACGCTGGGAATCTTCGGCGAGTATCTGGCGCGCATGTTCGACCGCAGTATGGACAGGCCGCCTTACGTCATCGCCGAAGCGGTGGGGAAGCGGAAGTGAACGTCGTCATCCTCCAGCCCTCGTACATTCCCTGGCGCGGCTACTTCGACCAGATCCGCCGCGCCGACCTGTTCATCTTCTACGACGACGTTCAGTACGATAAGCATGGCTGGCGCAACCGCAACCAGATCAAGACCGCGCAGGGCAAGCA
>DAOTXP010000296.1:0-7857 GCA_034435275.1 Anaerolineales bacterium
GTCTCGTTCTGCGATTCGAGCAGTAACATGCCGGTATCTTTGTGTTGCATGATCATCGGAACAGGCAGGCTGACCTCCCGCCGCGGCGCGGCCAGGTGACCTGTACCCGAATTCCCCGAACTGACGGTAAGCGTCTGTATAGGGGAGTAATCCGCCTCGCCGCCCTCGGCGATGGCCTGCACACGCCAGAAATATTTGCCCGGCTGCAAGTTTACAGTCAGGGAACCCGTGCTCGTGGTTTCATCAACGACCAACGTGCTGAAGGTATCTTCACTCGCCACTTGGACGCGATACTGCGCCGCGCCGGGGACGGGATACCAACTCAAGTCGAAACTGGTCTGTGAGATTCTTGCGCCGTCCAGCGGAATCATGACCTCCACACCGGGCTGGGGATTGACCGCGCCGGGCGTGGCTTGCGCGGGCGAAAAGACCGTCCATTCGAGAGGGTCAGGGTTCACAGAACGCGGGAAGCGCCCAATGGTTGTGCCGGGTTCGAGGGCGGAGATGACGCCGCCTCGGTCCAGCCTGACCGAAGCCGGTTGAGCAGGTCCCCAGGCAACGCGGTCGAGTAAAGTTCCGTCGGCGGCGCGCAGTTCGACGAATCCAGAGTCTGGGCTGAGGAATCCGCTGAGGTCCGCGTGAACCGTTTGGTCCTCGACGAGATTTGTCCCATCGAACAGGATCAACAGGAATTGGTCGGCGGTGAGGTCGTTGAGTCCCTCGGGCAGAGAATAGGACTCGCCGCGCTCGTTGACGAGAGACAGCCCAGCCAAAGAGACGCGCCCGCCAGAACTCTTTATTTCGACGAAGGCCGCTCCATCCGACGCAGGCAGGAAGAGCACCTCGTTAAGAAGCGCACGGTCCGCCGCGGCGGAATTGTCATCGAGCGGATTGAGGGATTGGGCGAAGTTGCAAGAGAGGGTGACGAGAACGAGGATTGCCAGTAAATGTACAAAATGCCGAGGGAACATGAATATCTTCCTTTACCGATAAGAGGACAGGGTGGGCAAGTTGTGAGGGGTTGGCCTGTAAGTTTTAAGAGTATAGCATACGGTTCAGGCATTCTGTGATTGAAATTTGTACGTGCGGTATAATCTGCCTGTTTAGGAGAATCCCGTGACCGAAGAGAAAACCTATACCTTATCCCAGGCCCAGAACGTTTTTGCCGCGGGCTTCCACTCCAAGACCTGGGACCTGCTCGATCAGCCCGCGCGCTCCGCCCAGGATAACGAGCGCATGGTGGATTACGCCCACGCCTCCCTGGCACACTGGCGGGCGGCGGGCGGAGTCAAGCACCACCAGCGCGGGGAATGGCTGTTGGCGCGCGTCTATGCCGTGCTGGGGGAGGGGCTGTTTGCCCTGCGCCATGCGCTTCGCTGTCTGTCCCTGCTGGAGGAGAACAAGGACGAGATGGCCGATTTCGATTTTGCGTTTGCCTATGAAGCCGTGGCGCGCGCTTACGCGGTCAGCGGGGAGAAGACCAACGCGCAAAAATACATCGAGATGGCGCAGAAGGCGGGCGAGGCCATCAAGGACGAGGAAGACCGCAGAATATTTTTCAATGAATTTAATGGCGGCGAGTGGCGCGGTGTCAAGTAGCGCCGCGCTGATTTGAGCGACGAAAGTATAGAAACCCGGCAAATGCCAAGACCTGCCTTTTCCTCCAAAGCCGAGGTCGCCCGGCGTGCACTGGTCGGCCTCGGTAAATTGTATTGCGGCCTGCTCTTCCTCCGCCATAAAATGCAGGGGGCCGAGAACATCCCGCCCGGCGCGAAGATCATCACGCCCAATCATCCCAATTCATCGGATGTCTTTCATCTGTTTGGGATGTTCCCCGGCCTGCTCAGCCTGGCGCAGGCGGATCTGTTCGACCTGCCGGTCATTGGCTGGGTGTTCAAAAATACGGGACAGATCCCGGTCGATTCGCGCGACCCCCAGGGGAAACGCGCCGCCTTCGAACGCGCCTGCGAAGTGCTGAGGCAGGGACGTACGCTGATGGTCTTCCCCGAAGGCGTGCTCACGCCGCAGGGCAACGGACGAGTCGGTACGGGGGCTGTGCGCATGTCGCTGGCAACGGGCGCGCCCATCCTGCCGTTCGGGCTGTACGTCCGCCCGCGCGACGTGTTGCACATCGAAATGCCGATGAAAGGCCGCGGCCCACGCGTGGGCGACTGGCAGTGGCGCGGACGCCTGTACATGCAGGTGGGGCGTCCCTGGTTCCCGGCGCAGGAACCGCCGCTCGGAGAGAATCAGCCCGACGTCCAGGAATTGACGCGGCAGCTGATGGGCCGCATCCGCGAACTGGCGCGCATGGCCGAGGCTCTCGCTGATGGCCTCCGCGTCCCCGCTCCCTCGACCTCGATCTAAACTTATCTATGACCGAATTCGCCCGCCTCGCGCGCAGGATTACTTCGGTCCTGTTTGCCACACAAAGCCTGGCCTCGGCGGGCTTCATCGCCGCGGCCACGCTTAATTCGATTCTTGGCGCCCGGCTTGGCGGTAGTGACGCGTGGGCGGGCGTGCCTTCGGCCGTGTATCAATTCGGCGGTGCGCTGGCCGCCTCGCTGTGGGGTGTGCTGATGGATCGCATCGGCCGCCGCAACGGGATTTCTGCGGGCCTCGTGCTGGGCGCGGCCGGCGCGGGCATGGTGATTCATTCGGTCGGTGCGATTTCGCTGGCCTGGTTTCTGGGCGGCATGGTGCTGATGGGCGCGGCCAACGCGGCCACACAACTGGGCCGCTTCGCCGCGGCGGAAGTGAATCCACCCGAACAGCGCGGGCGCGCCATCTCCTTCGTCGTGCTGGGCGGGACATTCGGCGCGGTCTTCGGCCCTCTGCTGGTCGGCCCCATGGGGAAGTACGCGCAGACGCTTGGCATGGATGAACTGACCGGCGCATACATTGCCACTTTGATTCTGTTCGCGGCCGGGGCGCTGGCGGTCTTTCTGGGACTTCGACCTGACCCGCGCGACCTGGGCCGTTCCGTTGCTGAGGCGCATCCCGAATCCACACCGCACGGTGAGGCGCGCCCGCCGCTGGAAATCCTGCGCCAGCCCGCGGCGCTGACGGCCGTCGCTGCAATGGTCTTCGGACAAGTGACGATGGTGGCGGTGATGGTCATCACGTCTCTGCACATGCGCGGCCACGATCACCATCTTGGCGACATCTCTGCTGTAATCTCCGCGCACACGATTGGCATGTTTGCCTTCTCGGTCATCTCCGGCCGCCTGTCGGACCGCTGGGGTCGAGTCCCGGTCATCCTGACCGGCGCCGTCACCCTCCTGCTGGCCTGCCTCGCCGCGCCGCTTTCCCCGGATGTGATTCCGCTGGCGGTGGCCCTGTTCCTGCTCGGCCTGGGTTGGAACTTCTGCTTCGTGGGCGGCTCGGCCCTTCTGGCCGACCAGTTGTCCCCGGCCGAACGCGGCCGTACACAGGGCATGAACGATTTGTTTGTGGGGTTGGCCTCCGCCACGGGCAGTCTCGGTAGTGGATTCCTGTTTGCAATCTCAGGCTATACATTGGTGGCACTGGTCAGTGCGGGACTGTCGCTGGTGCCGCTCCTGCTGGGCATTGCCCTCCTGCGTCGTCCGCGCCTGGTTCCTCAACGAGGATAAGTCGGGGAACAATCCAATCCGTCGCGGCGTCTGGCCTGTAACCGCAAGAACCGTCTTCTGAGAGAAAGGGTATAATGATGGCCACGCATCCGATAAAACTGCATAGCGGCGGGATTTCGAGAATGAATTATTCCAACCACCCACAACGCAACGGCCATTACGTCGGCAGGACGGGGCCGACGGACCTGGTCTCCACACGCGGCCTGCTGAGCCTGACCATGCTTTTGATCAGCATGGTCAGTTTGAGCATTGCCTTGTTTGCCGGGGCGGTGCTGGCGCTCAGCGTCCTCCTTGATAGCCAGGGCAGTCGTGAGGGCATCTGGTACAAGATCATTGCCATCGGCCTGTCCTATCTGGTCGGCTGGATTGTGGCGCTCGTGGCCGTGCGTGCCTTTCATAACCTGGTGCTGCCCATCCTCATCAATGTCTATGCCTGGCTTGTGCTGTTTGGGATCAGCGGGCTGTATATTGCCATCATCGGCAAACTGTTCAAACAGGCATATTCGATGGAAAGTTTTATCAAGTACGCGGCGATCATGGCCGGGGGGCTGGTTGCCTTGATCGGCCTGCACCTGCTGGTGGAGAATCACAGGTTGCGTCTCTTCGCCGTGCCCCTGCTGGTCATCAGCCTGTGCCACTTGTACTTGATCGTCTTTCACTATGTAATCGTATCGAATGACAGCGTGCAATACGAGAAACTGTGGGGTGACGTGGCTTTCTTTTTGGGAATGGCATTGGTCAGCGTGTTGATGCTTGCACATCTGGGCGTGATGAATGGCCTGCGCCGATGGATTGACAATCTGTTCGACGGCAGGGCGGTACATGCCGAACCGCCAAAGGTGTAAAAATCAAATCCCCTTCATGGCGAAGGGGATTTTTTTCAGGCTCGAATCATGGTCAACAGCATCTTGAATCTTCGAGTCGCTTTCAGGGCGTGGGGCTGGTGCGCGGGCAGGATGATGCCCTGGCCTGCCGTCAGCGTGAAGGGCTGGCCCGCGATATGCACCTCCGCCTCCCCGTCCAGGATATGAACGAGGGCATCGAAGGGCGCGGTGTGCTCGCTGAGTTCCTGGCCCGCGTCGAAGGCGAACAGCGTCACGTTGCCCGCCTCGGCTTTTGTGATCTGTCGGCTGACGACCGAACCTTCCTGATAGGCGGCCATTTCGGCCAGTTGCAAAATCTTGGCTTTGGGTGCGGTGGACATGAAATCCTTTCTGAGACTCAGAAACCAGGTTTCTCGAAGAAACCTGGTTTCTTTTGGAAGTTACCGTATCTCGATCTGGTAATTCGCCAGTTCGCGCGTGAAGCGCGTGGTACCCGTGACGATCAGCGTTGCCGTCTCGCCATTCTGTAATGACAGCGGGATGTCGGCGGTCTGGTCCGCGTTGACCTCGACGTACTCCACGGTCGTTTCGTCGCCCTGAACGATGAGTGCGAGACGGAAGGTCTGCGGGAGGATGTTCTCGACGCGCACAAAACCTGCGCCGACCCAGCCGCCGTCGTCCGCCTCGAAATCGGAGGAGTAGCCGATGGAGTCAATGCGTACATCGTCGAGCAAAAAGCCCTCGCCGTTGAGCAACGCGTCGGTGACGTACTCGAAGCGTACCTGAATCTTCTTTCCCGCGTAGGCGGATAGATCCACCTGTTCCTCGATCCAACCATTCGTCTTGTCGTTATAGCCCCAGCCGTAGGAACTGCCGGTGGGATCCTCGTCCGTGCCGGAGGGCGTCTTGAGGATTTCCCAACTCTGGCCGTCTTCGGAGACTTCGAGGTAGACATAGTCGAAATCGGTCTCGAGATCGTACCAGGTCGAGAATGAGAGCGTCACCGGGCCGCTGACGCCGGTCAGGTCGAACTCGCGCGTCAGGGTCATATCCGATTCGTTGCCCTTGTTCGACCAGAAGGCGTACCGGCCAGAGCGGGCATCCACGGGCAGGAGACCGGCCGCGGTGGAGCCTTCGAAATGCAGGGTGAAGTCGCCGCTGCAATCAATGCTGATGTAGTCAATCCCGTACTGGTGGACACTGCGCGAGAACGTCTCTGACGGGCACTCATAGACAGTTTCGGTCGCATAGGTGCGGGGAGCATCGGGATAGTTGTGGAAAGTGTAGCGCCCATCACCCACTTTCTCGTCGAGCAGGTACATCGCCGCCGCCCAATCCATGAAAACGTCATCGGCCGTGATCAGTTTGCCCGTCAACGGGTCGGTGATGTTAAGTTCGGCCAGCGTGCCGTCAATGCCGACCAGGTCGTCTTCCGGGTCGCTGCTGAGGGTGCGGGTGGCCTCGGAGCCGAAACGGTCGAGGAAGTAGGCGAGGTACAGGAAACTCTGGCCATAGTGTGTCCCAAAATCGGGGGAGTTCGGATCGGCCCAGTCGTTCAATTGGAGGTCCGGGCTGGTCGAGTAGAGCCAGTCCGCGCCGCCGACATCATAGCCGTTGATAAATGCGCCCACTTCGGCAAAGCCTTCGATCATCCAGGAGGCATCGTTGCGGTCGGTGGGCCATTGGATCATGTGCACGAACTCGTGTGCCAGGGTCGAATAGGTGTAATCGTCGCCCAGGTCCTGCGTGGAGGCGATGACGAAGGTCTCGTGTCCGTTGGAATATTCCTTAATGGCGGGATTGTATTCGTCCTGCGAACTGAAATACCCGGCGACGGAGAAGCCGATGTTGCCTACATAAAGGATGTAAATGTGCGGGTCGCCGTCCACGCCCGGGTTCCATTCACTGCCGAAGAATTCGCGGTCGGTGGGATAGATCTTCTCTTCGAAGGTGTCCATCAAATTCTTCAAGTCGTCTTCGTTGTAGTCCGCCCCATTCTCCACCCAGAAATAGGTGTGTGGCGTGATGTAGCGCAGGGTCGCGTCCACCTGAAAGTGTTCGTTGGTATTCGAGTTCATGACCCAGAAGGTCTGCTCTGTCCCAATCGTCAGAGGCGATGCGGGAGGTTCGAGCGTGGGCGGGACGTTGCAGAGTCCCTGGAGGCGGCAGGCCAGGTCATACGGATCGTTTTCCGGGACGATGGTTGCCCCGAGGGCCTCGGTGGTTGTGGTCGGGATATCCTCGACCGGCGGACGCGTGACGATGGGCGGCGGCGTAGCCGTGCCCGGGTCGAGCGTGGGGAAATCGGGGATGGCCGTTTCGATGATCGGCGGGATTCGTTGATAGAAGTAAACTCCCGCCGCGGCGAGGATCAATACGCAGGCACAGCATAAGGCAACGATGATGCCTGTGATGATCAACGTGGTCTGGTTGGATCTGGCTGGAGTGGGCGGTTGTTCCACGATGCACCTCTTATGAAAAAGATGCCCCATCTTACCCGATTAATTGAAGCGCGGGATTAGGAATTCGGGGGGATAAACGCCCAGACCTCGGAAGTCTTCTTGAGCGTCGCCTGTTCCAACGACTCTGCGAAGACTTCCGGAGTCTCTCCCCATTAAAAAGTAGTGACGACTTGAATCGTCACTACGATTGATGTTACGCCTCGGCGTGTTGTCTGGCTTTCTTCTTCGGATGAACCGCCTCGCCCGCATGGAAGGTGAGCGCGTTCTTCTTCGCGTCCACATCCACCATCACGGTCGCGCCGCCGGGGAACTCGCCCGCCAGCAGTTTCACCGAAAGCGGACTCTCGACATGTTTCTGCAGGGCGCGGCGCAACGGACGGGCGCCGAACGCGGGATCGTAACCTTCCTTGGCAAGCCACGAACGCGCCGCGGGGGTCAATTGCACGCTGATGTTGTGCTCGGAGAGTCGCTCCTGCACCTCTTTCATCTGCAAATCCACGATCTGTTCCATCTGCTCCAGCGAGAGCGGCGAGAACATGATGATCTCGTCAATGCGGTTGAGGAACTCGGGACGGAAGGTGCTTTTGAGCGCCTTCTCGATCTTCTCGTGGGCGTCGCGGTCCTCGTCGCTCTCGGTCTTGGCAACAAAGCCCAGCGTGCCGCCCTTGCGCACGAACTCGGTGCCCAGGTTCGAGGTCATGATGATGACCGAGTTGCGGAAGTCCACCACGTTGCCCTGGCCGTCGGTCATGCGGCCATCGTCCAGGATTTGCAGCAGCGCGTTCCACACTTCGGGATGCGCTTTCTCGATCTCGTCGAACAGCAGGACGCGGTACGGGCGGCGGCGGACGGCCTCGGTGAGTTGACCGCCCTCCTCGTAGCCGACGTAGCCGGGCGGCGCGCCGAACAGGCGCGAGACGGTGTGCTGTTCACGATACTCGGACATATCAATCCGCA
>DAOTXP010000297.1:0-3435 GCA_034435275.1 Anaerolineales bacterium
CATCAAAGGCGCGGCGGAGGCGGCGCTGGATAAATGGCGCGCCGAGGAACGCCCCGCAATTGCAGAATTTAAATACCTTGCCCCCAGGACGACCCCCATGGACAAGGAAACCGGCTATTCCATGCCCAATTTCGCCTACGCCTATGCGGCCCAGGCCGTGGACGTGGAAGTGGATACCGAGACCGGGCACGTGCGCCTGCTTCGGGTGGCCTCGGCGGATGACGTGGGCAAGGCCATCAATCCCGCGCTGGTGGAGGGGCAGATCGAGGGCGCGGTGGTGCAGGCGCAGGGATACGCGCTCCTCGAAGATTTGCAGGTCAAGGATGGCCTCATCCAGGCCAGCGAGTTGAGCACCTATCTAATCCCGACCATTTGGGATATTCCCGAAAAGGTCGAATCCGTCATCCTCGAAGTGCCTGATCCAAATGGTCCCTGGGGGGCGCGCGGCGTGGGCGAACTGCCCTTCCTGCCACTGGCGCCAGCCATCGCGGCCGCCATCCACGACGCGACCGGTGTATGGATCAACGAATTTCCGTTCACGCCGGAGCGCGTCCTGCGCGCCATGGGCAAAATTTAATCACGGAGTTCATAGAGAACACGGGGACCCGGTGAACTCTGTGTTCTCTGTGGTATTTCTTATGCTTTTCCCTTATCTCGGCGAAACGAAAGAACTGAACGAGACCACCCGTAAAGAGGCGGAGTCGGGCGCGTTTGCCGCCCTGCCCGATGGTGTGACGCATTACGAACTCGGCGGGCCAGAAAGTGGAATGCCGATTGTGCTGGTGCACGGATTCTCCGTTCCCTACTTCATCTGGGATCCGACCTTCGACTTCCTGACAAAATCGGGCTTCCGCGTTCTGCGCTACGACCTGTTCGGGCGCGGCTTCTCGGACCGGCCGCGCCTCCGCTACAATCTTGACCTGTTTTGCAAGCAACTGATAGACCTGCTGGATACACTTGGCCTCATACAGCCCGTCGCGTTGTTCGGCCTCTCGATGGGCGGACCCATCGCCGCCGCGTTCACCGAACGGCATTCCGAACGCGTGGAGCGCCTCGTCCTGATAGACCCCGCGGGCGCGCATCCCATCGGGCTCTCGCCCCTCTTGAAACTGGCGTTGTTGCCCAGGCTGGGCGAACTGGCCCTGGGTCTGCTCGGAAACGAGAATATGGTGAAAGGCATTGCATCCGATTTTTTCGATCCCGCCCTCGTGGCGCAGTTCCAGGCGAGATACAGGGTGCAGATGCAATACAAAGGATTCATGCGCGCCATCCTATCCAGCATGCGGAGCAGGATGCTCGGCTCGTTCTTCGACGTGTACCAGCGCCTCGGCAAACTGGACAAGCCCACCTTGATCCTCTGGGGCCGCGAGGATAAGACCGTTCCCTTCGCCCACAGCGCGGACCTGCTGTCCGCCATTCCGCACGCGCAACTGCACGTCTTCGAGAGCTGCGGACATATCCCGCACTACGAGAGACCTGACGAAGCGAACCCCATTCTCCTGAAGTTTTTGAAATAGCCGCGCCTGGCTTGCTGCAACTCATCCAATGATTCAATCCGCTCGCACTTTCTTCAAACGCAACCGATACAAGATCGCCACATTCGGCTTGATGGCGACCGCTTCTGCCATCTGCTTATTCCTCGTCGTGGCGCGGCGGGAGTACAGCAATACGGGACGTTACACGTCGCTTGTGTGGAATCTTTTCCTGGCATGGATTCCCTTCCTGCTGGCCTACTTCGCCTACGCCCTCTCGCGGCAGAAACTGCTGTTGTACTTTGTCCTGCCTGTGACCGCTTTTTTGTGGTTGATTTTCTTTCCCAACGCGCCGTATATTCTCACCGATCTGCAACATCTGGCGCGCGAAGAGACCGCCGCGCCGCTATGGTACGATGTGATCCTGATGGTCTGGTTCGCGTGGACGGGACTCCTGCTCGGGCTGGTCTCGCTATATTTGATGCACGAGATCGTCCAGCGCAATTTCGGGCGGATGCTTGGCTGGGGCTTCGTCCTCCTCGTCTCGGGGCTGAGCAGTTTCGGAGTCTATCTGGGACGCTTCGTCCGCCTCAACTCGTGGGACATCCTGCAGGACCCGGGCGAGATCGCGGTCAGCATCCTCGGCCTGGTCATTGACCCGTCCCTGCGGCTGGTGGCGTTCACGTCGCTGTTCACGGTCTTTTACCTGTTCGTGTACCTCACGTTGTATTCGTTCGCCCATCTGTTGCAGGAACAGAGGGAATTGCAAAGTGTACAATAAACTGCTGGCGCGCTTCGCGCATAACAAGTACCGCCTGACCATCTTCGGCCTGCTCTCGGGCGCGTCGGTCTTATCGGTCGCCGTCCTGCGCGTGCGCTTCGCCTTCGCGGGCACTGGTTCGTATGCCTTTTTGATCTGGAATCTGTTCCTGGCGTGGATACCCTTCCTCATCGCCTATTTCACGTACACATTAACGCTCAAACGCCCGTGGGTGTATCTGGTCGTCCCGCTGGCGGCGTTCCTGTGGCTGATCTTCTTCCCCAACACACTTTATATCCTGACCGATTTCCAGCACCTCAACTCCATGCCTAACGACGTACCGGTGTGGTACGATGTGCTCCTGCTCATCTGGTTCGCGTGGACGGGATTGCTGCTGGGCATCGTATCGCTGTTCCTCATGCAGGAGATCGTGCGCCGCGAGTTTGGGCGGTGGTTTGGCTGGGGCTTCGTGGCACTGGTCGCCGGGCTGACGAGTGTGGGCATCTACATGGGGCGCTTCCTGCGCTGGAACTCGTGGGACATACTGCAACGACCCAGGGACATCGTCCTCTTCACCTGGAGCCGCGCTCAAGATCCCAGCATGACCTCGGTTGCTTTCATCAGCCTTTTTTCTGTCTTCTTCCTGTTCCTGTACGTTACCTTGTATGCCTTCGCACACCTGCTGCTGGAACGTGATGTGAATCAGAAACGAGAGGCGCATTGAACCGCGCGGGCTTCGAAGGGAATGGAATTAACTTGATCCTCCTGCGCGGCGGCGGCGACCTGGCCTCCGGCGTTGCCCTGCGCCTGCACCGCGTGGGATTCCCCGTGGTCATTCTCGAACTGCCCCAGCCGCTGGCCGTGCGTCGTACCGTGTCGTTCGCGGAGGCCGTTTACGAAGGAGCATGCACCGTGGAGGGAGTGACCGCCCGCCTTGTTTCGCCGGACCAGCTGCAGGCCGCGCTCGAAGCGGGGAACATCCCCGTCCTCGTGGACCCAACTGCGGGCATTCTCAATAACGCGTTCGTGACCAGTCCGCGCAAAACGGTCGTGGTAGACGCGCGCCTGACGAAACAGCCGCCCGAACCCCTCCCCGTCCGCCCGCTTCTGCACATCGGACTTGGGCCCGGATTCCGCGCCGGAGAGAACTGCGACGCCGTGATCGAGACCCGCCGCAGTCACACCCTCGGCCGAGTCTTCTGG
>DAOTXP010000298.1:0-15057 GCA_034435275.1 Anaerolineales bacterium
TCGCTGAAAGACGCGCCGGTTCGCGCGAGACCTGCGAGTCCGCGCGCGGCGAGGCGCTTGAGATTCCTGTCCGACAACGGCGCATCGGTCGCGGCGACGATCATGATCGAGCCATCGGCCAAGTCGTCGCCCAGCTCTTCTTTCAAATCATATTGACCCAATCGTTTGCCAACGGGGATTCCGTCCATTTGCAGGACGCCCCCAAAATTGGATTGCACCAGGACGCCAACGGTGTAGCCGCCAAGTTTTTGGGGCAACGTTCGTGAACTGGTGCCGATGCCGCCTTTCCAGCCGAAGCAGACCGTTCCTGTGCCCGCGCCGACACTCCCTTCCTCGACCGGTCTCGATTTTGCATTTTCAATTGCCTGAACAACGTGTTCTTTCGTGACAGCGATGTTGCGGATATTATTCAACACCCCGTCATTGGTTTCGCCCACTACGGGATTTACACTTCGCACTCCTTCGTTGCCTGTCTGTGCAAGGGTCCATTCAATGAGCGCCTCTGCGGCACGTGGGACAGCAAGCGTGTTCGTCAATAGAATGGGCGTTTCGATCTCTCCGAGTTCTTCAACCTGTGTGAAGCCTGTCAACTTGCCGAATCCGTTGCCCACCGCAATTCCTGCCGGGACCTTGTCCTGATACACGTTTCCGTCATGCGGGAGGATGGCGGTCACACCTGTGCGGATGTCGTCCCCCTCGATGAGTGTCACATGACCGACCTTTACACCCGCCACATCTGTAATGGCATTCCATTTTCCTGTTGGAAAGATGCCAGGGACGATTCCCAGTTCGCGTGCGCGTTGACGCTGAAGTTTCATTTCAGGACGAACTATTTCCCAGGTCCCGCCAATTCGCGCCCCTGTTTCCACGCGGTGTTGAAGAAGAAACCGAACAACAGTATGGCGATGATGGATACGAGGATGTCATAAACACTGAACGCGACCAGGTTGTTCGCCACCAGCCATTCCATTGATCTTGGCCCAAAGAAATACATGGATGCGTTGAGCAAAATGGCCAGCACGCGGATTTCCGTGGGGCCCAGCTTTCCGTAGGAGATCTTGAATTCACCGACCACGCAGGTGCGTATATAAGCAAGCGTTGCAAGCATCAGGTAACCGATCAAAGCCATGCAGACCACGTTGAAACTTACATATGGCGACAGGCCCAGTCCGAGGAAGATCACAACCTGGCAGAATGCGTCGGTCGTATGGTCAATAAAGAATCCAAATTTAGGCCGCTCGATGTGGCGATAGCGCGCCAGCGTCCCATCCAGGCTGTCGCCAAACCAGTTGACCACGAAGCCCAAGGAGGCCAGCCAGAGATAATTCGGTTCGAGGTTGCTCAGGATATAACCAATGGAAGTGACGAGAGCGCCCAGCACGCCGACAGCCGTGCAGACATCGGGCGTAACCCGTGCAGGCATGTGCGCCGAAAGCCAGTGCAACGCGGGCCGTTCCAGCGGTCCCAGTAAAATATCGTTCACTCGCTTGTGTTTTTCTATGCCTGCCATATTCATCTCCTGAAAATGACAACCCCAGACCAGGATGTTCGGTCTGCGCTATGAGGGGACCCTGTCCATGAGGTCCGGCCAGACCGGAAGGGGCATACTCCACTGCTCCGGCGCCTGCCGGATGAACTTCTCCGCTTCTTTCAGGACCCGTTCCGCGTTCCACACAACAGCTTTTTCGTGCTCTGAATCGGATTCCATTTCAATGGGCTCGGACGTAGTAACGTAATAGCGCCCGTCTGCGCGCGTTCTGGCCGCGATGATCATGACCGGTACGGCGGCTTTCATGGCGAGATGAACGTGATGGGTGGGGAGGGAGGACGCCAACCCAAAAAACCTCGGGCGGGATTTCGGGTTGGCGACCGGGCGATCCGCGCCGGTCAATATCACTCCACCCTGTTCGAGATATTTCACCGCCTGCCGCAAAGTGCTCATGGAGGCGGGGACCAAATTCACGCCGGTCTTTTTGCGCCTCTCGTACTCCGCACGCCGACCACCCTGTGGATCAGGGATGGTCAGCACGAGGGCTTTCAATCCCTGGGCACACATGGCCTGCAGGACTAAATCGAAGTTGCTCAGGTGCAATCCCACCAGCACCAGCCCACGATCACTGAATTCCGGTCGTGCAACCAGTCCACGCGCGACCGGGTTCAGATCCACCAGTTCTTGAATCGCAGCAGGATGGTCGAGGTAATGATACAAGTTATAGAGCGAATGCACGGTGTTTTTGAGGGCATCACACACGATCCGATCCAGAACTTCCCTGCCCGGCCCCGCTCCGTGAACCACCCATTGGTTGGTCCTGATTACTCGTATTAACTTCGACTGGCGACGGGCTACGAGCCATCCTGCAATAAGATCAGCAACTCGATAACCGATCGAGGGCGGAATGGTCCTCCCGATGAAGGAGGCCAGGCCCACGCCGAAGCGACTGTCGGCGATACGTTGAAGGTCAATGGCCATGTGCCTGCCAGAAAACAGAAACGAACGGTTCCTGCATCACGTTGATGGATCCTGCCATTCGGGGCAGGGGTTGGAAATCTGAAATGATTATAGCACTGCGAATGCGACGGCACAGCCGCGCGACCGCCGCGGATTCTAAAGGCCGGGCCGACGGTTCAGGCGGTGCCTTACGCGAATCTGCCCATTGACTCATGCTCATTCGCGTGTTATCCTACGGGCCACGGTTACCAGTAGTTCGCTTTGGAAGGAAGAAGACCAGGTCGGCTCATGGGTACAACCCGTGAGCCGTTTCGTTTTCTCGATCGTTCCGACGCAACAAACCAGGTACCACCCAATTCTTTTGCCATAAGGAGGCAAATCAAATGTCGGAACGTATTCAAGGTACGGTCAAATGGTTCAACGGGAGCAAGGGCTACGGCTTCCTCGCCCGCGAAAGCGGCGCGGATGTCTTCGTCCACTTCTCGGCCATCCAGGGCGAGGGCTTCAAGAACCTCGAAGAGGGCCAGAAGGTGGAGTTCTCGGTCGAACAGGGCCCCAAGGGGCCGCAAGCCAGCAACGTCGTCGTGGTTAACTAATTGACCGAAGTCTGACAAAAATCCCCGGGACGAAAGTCCCGGGGATTTTTTGATCTGGCCTGTTCGCGGCCTTCCCTGTCCACGCGATCTAAATCCTTCGGATCGGTTCAGTTTTCTTTCTTTGGAACATGACCACAATGGTTCGTATGACAAGGAGGGACAGTAATGGGCCCAGGATACACCTCAGAGCACTGCCTGCCACAGCGATCCTGGTGGCATTGACGGATTTCCACAGAATCTGTCCGTTGTCGTTGAGTTGTACAATCGTGACCTCCGCTTCGCCTCCATCGGGACAACTTCCATATATTTTGTAATCCTTTGTCCCCGCTAACGAAGCAGGGATACCGAAAATCTCCCGCAGGTTTTGCACACATTCTTCATCGGCGGCAGGGATGTCGCTCGAGAAGTCGCCTCCTAGGCAGGAAATTCTTTCACCGGTGTCACAACACCGGTACGAGGCCTGCAGGTCTGTTACTACAAATGCAATAGTCTCCGCGCAACTGACCGTTTCTCCGCTATCGGGTTCCCTGTAGCCGATGACGTTCGGCGTATCTGCCATAAAGTATTGGATGTGATCTACCGATACCGGGGTCTCGCCAAATGATTCCCAGCCTGTCAGCCGGTAGTTGAGTTGGAAGATGTCAATGGAGTAGGTCAGAAGAATCGCGATTGCGCTGATAAGAATAACAAGTATGCTCTTGTTTTTATCGGATTGTATGTTCATCGGACACGTCTTTGTTGAAAAGGTTATGGTACCCAAACAAAAAGGTGGACCTCCTCCAGGGAGGTCCACTCATTGCCTTGATGCTCCTTGCTACCCGTATCGATTCATGAACTTTTCCATGCGATGCAGAGCCTCTTCGATCTTGCTGTATTCCGTGGCGTAGCAGGCGCGGACGAATCCGTCTCCGCCGGGACCGAAGGCATTGCCCGGTACGACGGCTACACCTTCCTCGCGTAGTAACTTCTCGGCAAAGGTTTCGTCGTCCATGCCGGAGGCGCGGATGTTGGGGAACGCGTAGAACGCGCCGCGCGGCTCGAAGGTCGAGAGGCCGAGGCGGTTGAGTCCCGCCACGAGCAGTTTGCGGCGGCGGTTGTATTCGTCCAGCATTTCCTTCACATGCGGCTCGCCGCTCTTCAGGGCTTCGAGCGCGGCATCCTGCGCGGTGGTCGGCGCGGACATGATGGTGTACTGGTGAACGCGCACCAATCCTTGAATGATGTCCGCAGGTCCGCAGGCGTAGCCGATGCGCCAGCCGGTCATGGCATAGTCCTTCGAGAAGCCGCCCAGCAGGATCGTGCGCTGTTGGATGCTTTCGTCCAGCGAGGGGAAGCAGACGTGCTGAAAGTCGTACACGAGGCGGTCGTAGATTTCATCCGAGACGACCAGCAGGCCGTGTTCCTCGGCAATGCGGGCGATCTCCAGCAGGACATCGCGCGTGGCCACCGCGCCGGTGGGGTTGGAGGGGTAACCGATAAAAATAACCTTGGTGCGCGGGGTGAGCGCCTTGCGGACGTCGTCCGGGTCCACCATGAACTGATTCTCGACCCGCGCCGGAATCTCGACCGGCACACCGCCCGCGAGGATCACCTCAGCCTGGTATGAGACGAAACATGGTGTGGGGATGATGACCTCGTCGCCGGGATCCAGGATGGCCGTAAAGGTCAAATACAATGCTTCCGATACGCCCACCGTGGCGATAATTTCACTTGTCGGGTCATACTTCACGCCGTACAACTTGTACAGGTGATCCGAGATGGCCTGGCGCAGTTCCAGCTTGCCCCAGTTCGAGGTGTAATGCGTCTCGCCGTTCTGCAGGGAGCGGATGCCCGCCTCGAGGATCGGCTTGGGCGTGGTGAAATCGGGCTCACCGATGCCGAGCGAGATCACATCCTTCATCGTCGCGGCGATGTCGAAGAACTTGCGGATGCCGCTGGGCTTCAACCCGGCCACCCGTTTCGAGAGTCGTTGAACGTCCGTCACTTCCTGCATGGAGCCTCCTTGGATTCAGATGGGGTGGATCTGCCATTCATCGGGGATTTCCCGGTAAGTGAGTTCGAAAGCCTGCCCGTCCGCGGTCTTCACGCGAAAGCCTTTTTCGCCCGGGCCGCGCCACCTTGCCAGAATTTCTGCGATCTCCAGCCGCCGTCCCTGCCAGACCAGCGCCAGGGGACGGTCGGCAAATTCGCTGTCCGAGCGGCACTCGACGGTATCCATATTCTAGCAACTCAGAAGAAAAAAGGGTAGGACAGGATGTCACTACCCCAGGATGACAGAACTGCTGTCTCCGACGTTCAAGCGCAGGGTCTCTCCGGCGCCTCTTCCCTGGACTTTGGCCTGCCTGCCGATCAAGGAGCGCGTCAACGCCGCGTCGTTGATCTCGCAACCCGCCTCGACAATGCTCTCGGCGACTTGGCTGTTCGCGATGCGGCACCCCGCGCCGATGGAGGCGTACGGGCCGATAGTCGAATCGTGGATCTCGGCGGAGGGATCAATGGCTACAGGTTCAATGATTTCCACGTTCTTACCTTTAAGGTTTTTTGCCTCCAAGCGGTTGTTCTGATGCAATTTCTCCAGCAGGAGTTTATTCGTATCCAGTGTGGCCTCGATCGTGCCGGTATCCAGCCAGGTGCTGATCTTTTCCACGCGCACTTTCGCGCTGCCTTCGATCATGATCGAGACCGTATCCGCCAGGAAATACTCGCCCTTGAGCGTCAGGCCGCGGCGCATCTGCTCGTCAATGGCGCCCAAGAGCCTCTCGGCGCTTTGGAAGTAATAACACCCCACCAGCACAAGGTTGTTCTCCAACGACTGCGGCTTCTCGATGAGGCGCGTCACCCAGCCGTCCGCGCCCACCTCGGCCACGCCGAAGCGGCGCGGATCCTCGACCGGCATCACCCAGGCCACGCCGTCGGAGGTTTCCTGCGCGAGGAAGGAGAAGTCGGTCTCCATCAATGTATCCGAGAAGCACACGATCATCGGTCCGTGCAGGTGTTCGCGTGCCAGCCACAGGGCGTGGCTTTGCCCCTTCATTTCATGCTGTACAACGTAATGTGCCTTGAAATGAGGATACTTCTCTTGGACGAAAGGGGGAATCTGCATCTCGCCCAAATACGGCCCGAGGATGAAAACATATTCCACATTCTGCGGGTCGGGCAGGGACTTGAACATATCCAGCAGATGTTCGAGGGAGGTCTTGCCTGCCACGCTGACCAGCGGCTTGGGCTTGCTCCACGTATGCGGGTGCATGCGCGTGCCCCAGCCTGCCATGGGGATGACGATCTTGAGGGTTTCGGTCAAGGCGATTCTCCGGGTTGAAGGGCAGAGGTTATTTTACCAACGAAAGGACGATAGACAACGCACCAAAGACGACGATTATCGTCCGTTGTTTACGGTCTGCTGACCGTCAGGAATGTCCCAAAACAGGGTGCGGCTGATAGGGTTCCTCGAGCCGTCTGCATTCTTCTTCGCTTAATTTGATCTCCAGCGTGGCGATGGCCTGATCGAGGTGTTCCATTTTCGTCGCGCCGATGATCGGGGAGGTGATGTGCGCTTTGTTCAACAGCCAGGCCAGCGCGATCTGCGGACCCGTCACCCCGCGCTCCTTCGCAACTTCAGCGACTCGCTCGGCCACGGCAAAATCGCCCTCGCGGAAATACAGGCTGTCCGCGTACGGGTCGCTTCTCGAGCGGACGGTGTCACCCTCGCCTTTCTGCTTTCGGTTGCCGGCGAAGAAGCCGCGCGCCATCGGGCTCCAGGGGATGAGGCCGAGTCCCTGATCGAGGCAGAGCGGAATCATCTCGCGTTCCTCCTCGCGATAGGCAAGGTTGTAGTGGTTTTGCATTGAGATAAAACGCGCATAGCCGCGCGCGTCGGATATGGCAAGCGCTTTCATCAACTGCCACGCGAACATGGACGAGGCGCCGATGTAACGCGCCTTGCCGGCGCGCACCACGTCGTTCAGCGCGTCGAGAGTCTCTTCGATGGGGGTGGAGTAGTCCCAGCGATGGATCTGGTACAGGTCCACGTAATCCATTTGCAGGCGTTTCAGCGATTTGTCCATCGAGTCCATGATGTGCTTGCGCGAGAGGCCCCGGTCGTTGGGGTCGTCGCTCATCTGTTGATAGACCTTGGTGGCCACCACCACGTCCTCGCGGCGGACGTTGAATTTCCTGAGTGTGTTGCCGAGAATGCGCTCGCTCTCGCCCAGCGAGTAGACATCCGCGGTGTCGAAGAAATTGATGCCCGCTTCCAGCGCGCGCTCAACGAAGGGCAGGGCTTCTTTTTCCCCGAGCACCCATTCGCGCCATTTCTTGTCGCCGTAGCTCATCATGCCCAGGCATAAGCGCGAGACTTTTAATCCAGATTGGCCGAGATTGACGTATTGCATGATTATTCCCAGGAGCAGAAGGACGATTTGAAGTTCGTAATCACGAGGCTACCAGCGTCCAAAGGCCGGGATGTCATTCCCGGACGCAAACTCCTCCACGCGGCGGCGATGGCTGGGATGCATGTCGCCGGGGAGTGATTCCATCGGGAAGAATTTTACTTGAGCGATCTCGATATCATGGTCACTGCCGAGTTGAAAATCCCTGCAAAGGAAGACGGCGTTATGGTCATTCTTGAACTCCTCGAAATAGGAGTATACCCCCAGCAGGCTGATTTCTCCCAGCACGGCGCCGGTCTCTTCGCGAACCTCGCGGCGCGCCGCCTCGTCCAGAGTCTCGCCGCGCTTGAGGCCGCCGCCAGGCAGATACCAGCCATCGAGATAAGTATGGCGGATGAGGAGGATCTGGCCGTCTTTGACCAGCGCGACCCGCACGCCCACCGTCACGGGGCGAAAGATGAAAACATACAGGCGAAAGGCAAGATAGAGCAACCGCAGGAACATTTTACAGAATGGTGAGATTGGCAAGCGAGACGGCCAGCCGCTTGATGCCGACCGATTCGAAGACCACATCCACGATCTCGTCGTCGTCCTGAATCTTGCTGTCGAGCACGATGCCGTCGCCCCACAGCGGGTGTTGGACGCGCGTTCCGGCGCGGAATTTGGCTTCGATAACGGATGCAGGCTTGGGTCCAGAAGGAAGCGACCACGCCGTCTCCGCGGGGGCGCGGCCTTTGAATCTGCGTCCCGTGCGCGATTGCCCGGCCAACAGGTCGGCGGGCAGGTCGTCGAGGAAGCGCGAGGGGAAGGTCTCCTCGGCGTAGCCGCGTCCGCCGCGCTGCACGGAACGGACGAGGTACAGGCGGTCCTTGGCGCGCGTGATGCCGACGTAAAAGAGGCGGCGCTCCTCTTCCATCTCTTCGGGCTCGTCGAACGAACGGCTATGCGGCAGGATGCCGTCGTCGAGGCCGACGATGAAGACCGCGCCGAACTCGAGTCCCTTGGCCGCGTGCAGGGTGAGCAGGGTGGGCGCGTTGATGGATTCGGCGATGGTGTCCTGGTCGGAGACGAGCGCCACGTTTTCGAGAAATTCATCCATCGTGCGCGCCGCATATTCGAGCGTCAGGCGGCGCAACTCCTGTACATTCTCCCAGCGATCCTCGCCCTCCTCGGATTCGTCGTCAATGTAGGCCTTGTAATTGATATCGGCCGCGATGCGGTCGAATAGTTCGGTGACGGTGAGCGCGGGCGCGGCGGCGCCCCAGTTGGCGAGACTCGCACCGAAGTCCGCGAGGGGAATCGCCGCGCGTCCCGTGAATTGACTCCAGAATGGAGATGCCGATCCGCGCGCCAGGTCCATCAGCACCGCGCCGGCGCTGACCCCGGCCTGCCGCGCCACGAGATGCAGGGTCGTCAGCGTTTTGTCGCCGATGCCGCGCGGCGGGACGTTGATGACGCGGTCGAGGCTGGCCTCGTCGGCCGGGTTGTGGACGAGGCGCAGGAAGGCGATCATATCCTTGACCTCGCGGCGGCCGTAGAATCTCTGCGCGCCGACCAGGCGGTAGGGCAGGCGGTTTTGCAGGAAGGCCTCTTCGAGCAGGCGGGACTGCGCGTTGGTGCGGTACATAACGGCGCATTCGCCCGGCTCGAATTGTTTGCCCGCAACCAGTTGCGCGATGGTATCCACCACAAAGGCGGCCTCGGCGTAATCGTCGGGCGCTTCGTAATAGAAGACCTTCTCGCCTGTACCGCGTTCGGTGAAGAGATGTTTCTTGCGGCGATGCTGGGAACGGTCAATGACCGACATGGCCGCGTCGAGGATATTCTGCCGCGAGCGATAGTTCTGTTCGAGCAGGATCACCTGCGCGTTGGGGAAGTCCTGCTCGAAGCGCTGCACGTTGCGATAGTCCGCGCCGCGCCATCTGTATATCGATTGATCTGGGTCACCCACGACAAAAATATTTTTGTGTCCCGATGCCAAGTGTTTTAACAATGTATATTGTGCAATGTTCGTATCCTGGAATTCATCCACCAGAACATGATGAAAACGCTGGGCGTATTTTTCACGAACGTCCGGGTTGTCTTCCAGCAAGCGCGCGGTCCACAGGAGCAGGTCGTCGAAGTCTACGGCATTGGAAGCCAGCAATCGCTTTTGATACAGGTCGTATACGCGCTTGACCACTTCATCCCGATAGGTGCTGGTGGGGTAATCGTCCGCGCCGATCAGGTCATTCTTGGCTTTCGAGATGGCCGCGTGTATGCTGACCGGCCGATACAATTTTTCGTTAAGGTTGAGTTCACGGACGACCCCCTTGACAATGCGTTCCTGGTCGTCGGAATCGAAAATCACGAAGTTGGATTCAAACGGCAGGCGGTCCGCTTCGCGGCGCAGGAGACGCGCGCAGATGGCGTGGAAGGTGCCGAGCATCATACCCTGCGTGGGCAGGTCTTGGAGCAACGCGGCCAGGCGCGACTCCATTTCGCGCGCGGCCTTGTTGGTGAAGGTCACTGCCAGGATTTGATACGGGCGGACTCCCTCTTCCGCGATGAGATAGGCGATGCGCTGGGTCAGCACCCGCGTCTTGCCGGAGCCGGGACCGGCCAGCACTAGTACAGGGCCATTTCCGGCGGTGACGGCGCGTTTCTGTTGTGGGTTGAGTTTGTCGAGGAAGTCCATGAGAGAAAGGGCGAATTAGGAAGGATGAAAGAACGTCCCGCAGGTTTGTCTCGAAATTCTGCGGGACGTGTTTCCGTGTGTACCTGTGTACCTGTCTACTTTATCTCCGATGTGCAGTTTGGACAACGTGTGGCTTTGATCGAGATCGTCGTGAAGCAATACGGGCATTCCTTCGTCGTCGGCGCGGCGGCCGGCGCGGGCTTCTTCATCGCATTGGCCGTCCTGACGATCATAAAGATGACAAAGGCAATAATGAGGAAGTCAATCACCGTCTGTACGAATGCGCCCCACTTAATGGAGGCACTCCCGACGGTCCACGCCAGTTCCGAGAAGTTGACCTGGCCCATGACCAGGCCGATCAGCGGCATGAGGATGTCGTTGACCAGCGAACCGACGATCTTGCCGAACGCGCCGCCGATGATGACTGCCACGGCCAGGTCCAGTACATTGCCGCGCATGACGAACTCTCTGAATTGCTTGAACATTTCCTGCCTCCTTGGACTGGATGTGTTTGTGTACCTATTCTACATTTGGGCGGATGGCCTGTCAACGAATGGGGGGTGGTGGACTTTTTATTAACATTTCGTCTAGACATCCCCCTCTAAAGTATTGTATAATCCAATTCTCAAGTACTGTGCCAGATCCATTCTACAAGAGCATTTTCTTCCCTACAACTGCCCTATAATTGCCCTACGAGTACGCCGCTGTTGACGACCTTGAAGAATGGAGTATAATTTCTCAAACGCGCTTCTTGCGCGCGTTGTTTCGTACCAATCCACTGCAGCAAAGGAATACGCGGATGCCGGACCTTTTACTTGATGTACAAGGACTAGAAACAACGTTCAATACGCCCGACGGGGTTGTTCACGCGGTCAATGGAGTCTCATTCGGATTGAAGGAAGGCGAAACGCTGGGGGTGGTCGGTGAAAGCGGGTGTGGCAAGAGCGTGACCATGTTGTCCGTGCTGGGACTTATTCCCTCGCCACCCGGAAAGGTAACAGCGGGGAAAGCATTTTTCAACGGGCGCGATCTCATTCAAATGTCAAATGAAGAAATCAGGCACGTGCGCGGCGCGCAGATCAGCATGATCTTTCAGGATCCGATGACGTCATTGAATCCCGTGTTGACCATCGGCCGCCAGTTGGAGGAACCGCTTGTCCTGCACATCGGCATGAGCAAGAAGCAGGCCAGCGACCGCGCCGCCGAATTGCTTTCGATGGTGGGAATTCCGAACGCCAAGGAACGCTTGAAGGATTATCCACACCAGTATTCCGGTGGGATGCGCCAGCGCGTCATGATCGCCATGGCGCTGTCGTGCAGTCCGCAAATCCTGATCGCGGACGAACCCACTACCGCGTTGGACGTCACCATCCAGGCGCAGATCACCGACCTGGTAAAGCGCCTGCGCGACGAACTGGGCATGGCCATCATCTGGATCACGCACGATCTGGGCGTGGTGGCCGGGATTGCCCAGCGCGTCATCGTGATGTATGGCGGCTACATCATCGAAGAGGCCCCGGTCAAGGCCCTCTACGCCGATCCAAGCCATCCTTACACTTTGGGTTTGCTTGGCAGTCTGCCCCGCGTGGACGAAAAAGAACATACCAAACTGTATTCCATCGAGGGACTGCCTCCGGTGATTTACAAGAAACCAAATGCCTGCCCGTTTGCCCCGCGTTGTCGCTGGGCCATGGAGCGATGCTGGAAGGAAAATCCCCAGCTGGAACCTGTTTCACCTGAACACCGCGTTGCCTGCTGGGTGGATACCAAAACCGGGAGAGCCCGCTCATGACCGCCAACACCAACAACGTCCTGCTTCATGTTGATAACCTGGTAATGCATTTTCCGATCTATCGCGGCGTGTTCCAGCGCCGGGTGGGCGCAGTGCGCGCGGTGGACGGGATCAGTTTCGATGTCAAGCGCGGTGAGACGCTTGGCTTGGTGGGGGAATCTGGATGTGGGAAATCCACCACCGGACGCGCCATCCTGCAACTTTATAAGCCAACCGATGGCAAGGTGGAGTTTGATGGCGTGAATCTGATCCAGCTCAAAGGCGAGCAGCTGCGGCAGATGCGCCGCAAGATGCAGATGATCTTCCAGGATCCGTATGCCAGCCTGAACCCGCGCATGACCGTCGGTCAGTTGGTCGGTGAACCGCTGATTGTGCACAATGCGGCCACCGGAGAGGAAATCCAGAAACGCGTCGAGCAGTTGCTGGAACTGGTGAAACTGAACCCGGCCTTTGCCTCCCGCTATCCGCACGAATTTTCCGGTGGACAGCGCCAGCGCATTGGCGTGGCGCGCGCCCTGGCCTTGAATCCCTCTTTTATTATTTGCGATGAGCCGATCTCGGCCCTGGATGTTTCCATCCAGGCGCAGGTGGTCAACCTGCTCGAGGAATTGCAGGAGCAGTTCAACCTGACCTACCTGTTCATTGCCCACGATCTTTCGATGGTGCGCCACATCAGCGACCGCGTGGCGGTGATGTATCTGGGCGTGATCGTGGAACTGACGAGTCGCGATGAACTGTACGCCAACCCCCTCCATCCCTATACACAGGCCCTGCTCTCGGCGGTTCCCATCCCGGACCCCGTAGCAGACGCGAAGCGGGCCCGCATCATTCTCGAGGGCGATGTCCCCTCACCGGTCAACCCGCCCTCGGGGTGCCGCTTCCGCACGCGCTGTCCCATTGCCGAAGCCCGCTGTGCCGAATCGCGCCCCGATTTCCGCGAGGTACAACCGGGCCATTTCGTGGCCTGTCATCTGGTCAATTAGAATTCGAAAGGAGGTGATGACCGTCGAGTAGCACGCGCAGTGACTGTACCAATTGCAAGTGAGTTGTCCAAAACCTTTCACATTTCGTGAGGAGAAGAACATGCGTAAACTGTTTGCTTTACTGAGCCTGCTGGTCGTTGCCAGCATGATGCTTTCGGCCTGCGGCCCGACCGCAACCGGGACCACGGCTCCCGAGCCCGGTCAACCTGAGCCGACCCAGCCTCCGGCGATGGAGGGCTACCATTCCAAGGACCCGACCACCTTCGTCGTGGCGACCTTCGGCGAGCCCGAGACCCTGGATCCCGCCCTGGCCTACGAAACCGCCGGCGGCGAAATCATCCAGAACGTCTACGAGACCCTCGTTTTCTACGATGGCGAGGCCACGGATAAATTCGTTCCCCAACTAGCCGAATCGTGGGAAGTCTCTGAAGACGGCACCGTCTACACCTTCCACATGCGCTCCGGCGTGAAGTTCCACGACGGCGCCGACATGACCGCCTCCGACGCCGCGTACTCGTTCCAGCGCGGCCTGCTTTTCGGCGGCTACAGCGGCCCGCAGTGGCTGCTGGCTGAGCCGTTCTTCGGCATCGGCATTGACGACATCTCCATCGTTGTGGATGGCGAAGGCGCCTGCGCGGACGACCGTGAATGCCTGAGCGCGCTGCCCGCCGAGGACCTGCTGGCCGCCTGCGAAAAAGTCACCAGCGCCATTGTGGCTGATGACGCCGCCGGCACCGTCACCATGACCCTGGCTCAGCCTTGGGGCCCGTTCATCGCCACCATCGCCAACGGCTGGGGCTCCGTCATGGATAAGGACTGGGTCGTTGCCAACGGCGGTTGGGATGGCGACTGCGCCACCTGGCAGAACTACTATGCCGAACCCTCCGAGAGCGATCCCTTCACCACCATCATGAACGGCACGGGTCCCTTCATGCTCGATCATTGGACCCAGGGCGAAGAGATTGTCCTCGTCCGCAATGATAACTACTGGCGCGAACCCGCCAAACTCGAGCGCGTCGTGATCAAGTCCGTGGAAGAGTGGGGCACCCGCTTCGCGATGCTGCAGGCCGGCGATGCCGACCAGGCCGCCGTCCCGCCCGAGAACCGCTCCCAGATGGATGCCCTCGTCGGCTCGATGCGCGTCTTTGACCTGGCTGCCGGCAGCTATGGTGAAGAGGTGGAAGTCTGCGCCTACGATCCTTCTGCTCAGGGACAGGCCAAGTTCACCGCCTGCGCCGCGGGCGAGACCGGCACGGGCGGACCCTTCCGCCTGTACATCGGACGCCCGGCCATCTCCAGCCAGGACCTGTTCATGACCTTCCAAATTGCCGAGAGCTCCAACTATGTTGGCTCCGGTCAGTTGGATGGCAATGGCATTCCGTTGGACTTCTTCTCGGACGTCCACATCCGCAAGGCCTTCGCCTACTGCTTCGACTGGGACACCTATATCAGCGACGTGTTCGACGGTGAAGCCGTCCAGCAGCCCGTGCTGGCCCGCCAGGGCATGCCCGGCTATGAGGCCGATGCCCCGGTCTACACCTACGATGCGGCTCAATGCGAGGCCGAATTCAAGGCCGCCGACCTTGACAAGGATGGCATCCCGGCCGGCGACGACCCCGAAGGCGACGTCTGGACCACCGGCTTCCGCCTGCAGGCCCTCTACAATCAGGGCAACACCTCCCGCCAGGTTGTCTCCGAGATCCTGTCCAGTAACATCGCTGCGATCAACGAATTGTTCGTGATCGAGACTGTGGGCCTGCCGTGGCCGACCTTCCTGCGCACCCTGCGCGCTTCCGAGGCTCCGTACTTCGTGAGCGGCTGGCTGGAAGACATCCACGACCCGCACAACTGGTACCAGCCTTACATGCTGGGCACCTATGCGAGCCGCCAGAAAATGCCGGCTGACCTGAAGGCGCAGTTCTCCGACATCCTCGACCGCGGTGTGGCCGAGACCGATCCGGCCAAGCGCCAGGCGATCTACGAAGAGGCCAACGCCCTGTACTACGAGCAGGTGCCGACCATTCTGTTGGCGACCGCCACCAGCCATGGCTTCGAGCAGCGCTGGGTGCACGGCTCGGTTCTCAACCCGATCTTCTCGGGCAACTACTTCTACACGATGTACAAAGAGTAATCTGCCGCGTAGTTGATTAACCAGGTTTCCGGGGGGCCCCC
>DAOTXP010000299.1:0-20929 GCA_034435275.1 Anaerolineales bacterium
GGCGACCAGCCCGGCGGCGCGGACCATTGAATTTGCTTCGCCGTGCCGATCGGTTCGGGGTGAAGCGGGCCGTACACAATGTATCCCAGCGCGCTGAGCCCCGGTTCCATCAGGATGACGCGCCCGCCGGGTCTGAGCACGCGGTGGAATTCCTTCAAGGCAGTGCCCGGGTAGCGCAGGTGATGGAACACATCCACCATCAAGAGGTCCGAGAGAGACGCGTCTGCGAAACTGAGACGGTAGGCATTTTCCACTTGGTCGATCCAGGGATAGGGGAACAGGTCCGTTCGGACGCATTCTGGTATGGTCTCGTGAATACTGCCCATGCCGGAGCCGAGTTCCACCACTTTCCCGTGACTCAGGTTGCTTCGATGTGCCACCATTAACTTGTGGAGTTCAACATACACCCTGTGCAACAGCGGCTTGCGATTCCAAAGACGGTAATTCTTTTCGATGAGTTCTCGATGTAATGCAATCCCCATACTACCCCTCGGATTTTGTGAAATGGCCGATTTCGTACACACTGCCGAGGAAGGGCAGGGAGGCCTTCATCGGTCGGACGGATACTTTCTTGAAGAATCTTTCGGCCGCCTGTGCAACATCCCTTTCGGTGGAAAAGTGATATTCGCGGATGTTGTATCCGAGCAGGCGGAACACGAAGACCATGAGAGGTCGTTCCACCGGGACGCCATAGATCATCTGCCCGCCGGGCTTGAGCACGCGTTGGATTTCGCGAAATGCCTGTTCCAATTCGCGGGGTTTGAGGTGCTCGAGGATGCTGATTAACAACACAGTATCGAATTGGTTGTCCTCGTACGGCATTTCGAGTACGTCGCCGTTCTGCAAAATTGGATGGACGCCGCGCGCCGCAAACACTTGCTTGACGTCCTCCACGTTACAGGTCAGGTCGAGCCCATAGATTTTTTCATACATTCCGCTCAGATTCAGGAAGGTTAACCCGCTGCCGAATCCGACCTCGAGGATGTTTCCACCCCCCTTGCATTCGGCGAGGCACATTTCCACGCGGCGACGATACATCCCGCCGATGAGGGGCAAATAGTAGAAAATGACGGAATAGATTTTCTGAACGCCGCGATATTCCTTGTAGGGCAGTAAGCGTAGTTTTGAGATCATCCTTGCCTTTTGAGAACAGAATTTACACGAACTTGATGCGCCGCGCCGCGAAGAACACCATTTGCATCAACAGCCAGCCGTGCTTCCAGCGCGAGATGTTGGTCGTGCCGTAGGTCCGTTCGCGGTAGCGAATGGGCAGGTCCACGATCTTCAGGTTCAATTTGGCCGCGCCGAAGATCAGATCGAAATCGCCAAAGGGATCGAAGTCGCCGAAGTAGGCGCGGCTGGCGGCGATGCGTTCGTAGTCCTCGCGCCACAGCACTTTCGTGCCGCATAGCGTGTCCTTGACCGGCTGACCCAACAGCCATGTAAATGCCAGGCTGAAGAATTTGTTACCGAGGAAGTTCAGTCCTCGCATAGCCTGTTTTTCCATCGGATAGACCAGCCGCACGCCGTTGATGAACTCGCCCCTGCCTGTGACGATGGCCTCGTAAAATCGCGGCAGGTCTTCCGGCGGGACGGTCAGGTCGGCGTCCAGAATCATCAGGATGTCGCCCTTCGCTTCCGCAAAGCCCAGGCGGATCGCGTCCGCTTTGCCGATACCCGTCTGGCGCAGGAGGCGGGCCAGCGTCCCGGGATGACGCGCCATTTCGTGTTCGATGGCCGCGTAGGTGTCGTCGCGCGAATGTCCCTCGACGAAGATCAGTTCCATGTCTGATCCCATTTGGGGAAGCCGTTCGAAGATGGCGGGGATATTGCCCGATTCGTTGCGCGCTGCCACCACGACCGACACGCTCGCCTCCTGTCTGCCCTCCGGCCGCGGCCGCGCCACGACGATGTTTGCCAATGCCAGTTCGTCGAACGGCCACAGCCGCGCCAGAAAGCGGTTGCAAAATGGCTCGATCAGCGGAATGGGCAGAGGAAAGAGCACCTCACTCCAGGCGTGGATTGGCTCGAAGCCTGCCAAATTCAGCATGCCGTAAACATCCTCGCGCACGAGCCAGTTCTGTTCCAACATGGACATAGCCAGGTTTAGGCGCTGGGCGATGGCTAATGGCCACTGCCACAGACGGCTGTAGAAATTCAAGATGAGGCGCGTGCGCGGCGTGCACAACGGGCGCACCTGCTCGAAAGCGCGCTGGACGTCCCACAGGTCGTTCAGCGTGTCGGAAAAGATGACGATGTCGAACGGGCCCTCGATGCCGGAAAGGTCGTGCGCGTCGGCCTCGATGAATTCCAGTTTCGGATGGCGGGCGCGGGCGCGGTGGATGGTTTCGGGCGAAAAGTCCACGCCCACGCCGCGGGAGGGTCGGAGCGCGGCCAGCAGGTCGCCGAATCCACAGCCGATCTCCAGCACGCGCTGTCTGGGGTTGACGAGGAAGCGATACACCTGCTCGAGGCGGCGGTGGTAGGTTCCACCCATGCCGCGCCAGGCGTCGCGGCGTTTTGCCACCGCGTCCCAGTGGGCTCGGCGAGTCTGCTGGTATTCCTGGCCGGCGGGATCGAACAGGGGGGCGGTTTTCATGCGGGCTGATTTTACAGCAGAAACCTTCGGCTGTGTTATAATTCAGTGACTGAATTTTGAAAATGGAAACTCCCGAGACTCTCCGCGAACTTTCCCTGCTCGAACAGATCGAAACCGATCCCGATGTGAATCAGGCCACCCTCGCCACGCAGCTTGGAGTGGCGGTCGGCACGGTCAACTGGCATTTGAAGCGCTTGATTGCCAAGGGCTATGTCAAGGTCAAGCGCGCCGAGCGCAAGAAACTGCGCTACATCATCACCCCGGAGGGTATCGCCCTGCGCGCCCGCCTGACGATGGATTACGTGGAACGTTCGTTTGGCCTGTACCGCAAAACGCGCCAACGCGTACAAGAGCACATTGGTGAGGTGCGCCGGGCAGGCTTCGACCGCCTCCGCATCCTCGGCGAGGGGGATGTGGCCGACATCTGCCGGCTGACCTGTCTCGAGCAGGGAATTGCAGTGGTCACGGATAGCAATGTCCCCGCGCTGGAGGTCAAAGGTCTCAAAGTGAATCTGCGGATGGAGGCTTCCACATGAAGGATGGGCGGCACATCCTGGTGACCGGCGGAGCAGGCTACATCGGGTCGCTCCTGACCTCGGAACTGTTGCGCGCCGGCCACCGCGTCACCGTGCTGGATAGTTTACTGTTCGGCGGCGAGTCGCTGCTGGCGTTTTTGCACCAGCCTAATTTCCATTTCGTCAAGGCAGATGTGACCGAGCCGCGCACGATGCTCGATGCCGTTCGCAGGGACTGGCCGAAGCCGGACGCGGTGGTGCACCTGGCGGCCATCGTGGGATTCCCGGCCTGTCAGGCAGTGGGGCGTCAGGCCGCGTGGCGGTATAACGTCGAAGCGGTGAAAGCGGTCTTCGGCCAGGCGGCAGACCTGGGCTGCGCGCGCTTCGTGTTTTCGTCCACGTACAGCAACTACGGTCTCTCGCCGGACGGGAAGCCGGTCACGGAAGAGTCGCCCCTGACCCCGCAGTCTTTGTACGCGGAGACGAAGATCGCCGCCGAGGAATTTTTGCTCGCGCAAAAAGACGCGGCCTGCGCGCCGCTTTTGTTCCGTTTTGCGACCCTCTACGGCATCTCGCCGCGCACGCGCTTCGACCTGATCATCAACCAGTTCGTGCTAGAGGCGTTCACCAAGCGCGAATTGATCATCTACCAGCGCGGCTATTCGCGTTCGTTTGTGCATGTGCGCGATGTGGTGCGCGGCATCCTGCTGGGGCTGGATGCTGAGGATGCCAAAGTGCGCGGCCAGATCTACAACCTGGGCGTGGAGGATGGCAATTACACCAAGGATGAGATCGTGGGACTGGTGCTCAAGCGCCTGCCGGACACCGTGGTGGAGTATAAAGACCTGACCTTCGGCGGCGACATGCGCGATATCACCGTGTCGTTCGAGAAGATCCGCCGCGAACTGGGCTTCACCGCGACCTTGAGCGTGGACGACGGCATCCGTGAAGTGGTTCATGCTTTGAAGACCGGTCTCATCCGCAATCCGCATGATGAAAGATACAGGAATGCGCAGTTTATTGTGCAGTAGGGTTCAAGGTCGAAAGTTCAAGGTTTAAGGATATGGCAACGGCAAAGCGATTTGAGGATTTGGAAGTCTGGCAGAAGGCCAAAGAACTTACGAATCTGGTTTATTCTCTCTCGTCCTCTGGTTCATTCTCGCGCGATTTTGGTCTGCGGGATCAACTGCGCCGCGCGGCGGTTTCCATCATATCCAATATTGCAGAAGGATTCGAGAGTCAGACACAAGTGTTGTTCATCCAATATTTGGGAAGGGCAAAAGGCTCGGCTGGGGAACTGCGCGCGCAACTTTACATTGCCAAAGATCAAGGATATGTCTCTGAAGAAGAATTCAAGACGGCTTTGTCGCTTGCGGAAATCTGTAGCAGGCAGTTAGCGCGTTTTATTCAACACCTGGAATCTCAACCCAACGCGCGCCGTATCCGCGAAGAAGGAGTAACTTACGGTGTCGACTCTTAAACCTTCGAACTTGCAACCTTCGACTTTCTGGAAGGATAAACGCGTGCTCGTGACAGGCGGCGCGGGTTTTCTGGGTTCGTTTGTCATCGAGAAGCTTATCCAGCGCGGGGCCGCGGATATCATCGTCCCGCGTATCGAGTATTATGACCTCACCGACCGCGACTCAATTCGTCAGCTTTTGAACGATGCCATGCTTGCCCCGGATAAGCGGCCAGCGCACTTGAACGTCAGCGGCATCCAACCTTCAACCTTAAACTTTCAACCTTCCAACCTGATCATCATTCACCTCGCCGCGCATGTGGGCGGGATCGGCGCCAACCGCGAACATCCCGCCGAGTTCTTCTACGACAACCTGATGATGGGCGTGGAGTTGATGCACCAGGCCTGGCAGCGCGGCGTTGGCAAATTTGTCGCCATCGGCACGGTATGTGCCTATCCCAAATTTACGCCCGTCCCGTTCAGGGAAGATGACCTGTGGAACGGCTATCCCGAAGAGACCAACGCGCCGTACGGCCTGGCCAAGAAGATGATGCTGGTGCAGGCGCAGGCGTATCGCCAGCAATATGGTTTTAACGCCATCTTCCTGCTCCCGGTCAATCTTTACGGCCCGCGTGACAACTTCAATCTGGAGACCTCGCACGTCATCCCCGCGCTAATCCGCAAGGCCCTCGAGGCGCAGGAGCGCGGCGACAAGGAATTGCCCGTCTGGGGTGACGGCTCGCCGACGCGCGAATTCCTGTACGTGGAGGACGCCGCGGACGGCATCCTCACCGCCGCGGAAAAATACAACGGTCCGGAGCCTGTGAACCTGGGTTCGGGTTACGAAATCTCCATCAAGGATCTGGCCGAGATGATCGTCCGCATGACCGGCTTCGAGGGCAGACTCGTCTGGCAGACGGACAAGCCCAACGGCCAGCCGCGCCGCGGACTGGACGTCAGCCGCGCGAAAGAATATTTCGGCTGGAGCGCGCAGGTTGCTTTTGAAGAAGGGATGCGGCGCACGATTGATTGGTACAAAGCCAATCGGAAGAAGTAAGTCCAATGGCAGAAGCGACTCAAATCGTCCATCACGAACCGACCACGATCTACATCAAACCATCCACCGGCCTGGCCGCGCTCAACCTGCGCGACCTGTGGGTGTATCGCGAACTGGTCTTCTTCATGATCTGGCGTGAACTCAAAGTCCGCTACAAGCAGACCCTGCTCGGCGCGGCCTGGGCCATCATCCAGCCGGTCATGACCATGCTGGTCTTCAACTTCCTGTTCGGCAAGGTGGCCAAAGTACCCACGGACGGCATCCCCTATCCCATCTTTGCGTACTCGGCGTTATTGCCGTGGGGTCTGTTCACTACCGCGCTCAACCAGGCCAGCCGTTCACTGACTTCCAACCACAACATGATCTCGAAAATCTATTTCCCGCGGCTGGTGCTGCCGATTTCCTCCGTCCTGGCCGGGCTGGTGGACTTTGCCATCTCGTTCGTCATCCTGATTGGCCTGATGATCTATTACAAGATCACGCCCACCTGGACCGCGCTCTGGGCGCTTCCGTTCTTTCTTCTGCTTACCATCCTCACCGCCCTGGGCGTGGCCCTATGGCTTTCGGCCATCAACGTCAAATACCGCGACGTGAACTACGCGCTCCCGTTCCTCACGCAGTTTTGGATGTTCATCACGCCGGTGGCTTATTCGGCCAAGATTATTTCCGACCGCTGGCAGCTGGTCTATTCGCTCAACCCGATGGCGGGCGTGGTCAACGGCTTCCGCTGGGCGTTGCTCGGTTCGGGCAGCGGCCCCGACGCGGCGCTGTGGGTCTCGGTCGCCATTTCCATGCTGGTGCTCGTCGGCGGACTTTTCTATTTCCGCAACATGGAACGCACCTTCGCGGACACGATCTAATCATGACAACCGCCATTCGAGTCGATCACATCTCCAAACGCTACCGCCTCGGCGCGGCGCAGACCAAGTTCCGCTACGGGATGCTGCGCGACGTGCTGGTGGATACGGTCACCGCGCCGGCCCGTTGGGCGCGGTCCCTCGTTCGCCGCCCGACTCCCGACTCCCGCATCTCGAATACCGAGAATTTCATCTGGGCCCTGAACGATGTCACGTTCGATGTCGAGGAGGGACAGGTGCTTGGCATCGTCGGGCGCAACGGCGCCGGCAAGAGCACATTGCTCAAGGTCTTGTCGCGCGTCACCGAACCGACCAGGGGCACGGTCACCGTGCGCGGACGGGTGGGGTCGCTGCTCGAGGTGGGCACAGGCTTTCATCCCGAATTGACCGGGCGTGAGAACATCTACATGAACGGTGCAGTGCTCGGCATGAAGCGCGCCGAGATCGACCGCAAATTCGACGAGATCGTCGCCTTCTCGGAAGTCGAGCAGTTCATTGACACACCGGTCAAGCGATATTCCTCAGGCATGTATCTTCGCCTCGCTTTTGCAGTCGCCGCACACCTCGAACCCGAGATCCTGGTCGTGGACGAAGTGCTCGCGGTCGGCGACGCGGAATTCCAAAAGAAATGCCTCGGCAAGATGGGCGACGTGGCCCAGCAGGGGCGCACGGTGCTCTTCGTCAGCCACAACATGTCGGCCATCCTGCGCCTCACGCAGGAGGCCATCGTGCTCAACAAGGGACAGTTGATCAAGCGCGCCCCCACGCCCGAAGCCGTGGATTTTTACCTTGCCTCGGGAAGTCAGCAGGCCGGTGAGCGAGTCTGGGATGCGGAAGAGGTGCCAGTCTCCGCCGCGCCTTTCCATCCGATTGCCCTGCGATTGAAGGACAAGCGCGGTAAAGTATTGGAAACGGCCCGCTCCACGGAACCCGTCATGCTGGAATTCGAGTACCGCCTCGACAGTCCGTTGACCGGCTTGCGCGTCGGTTTTTATCTCAGCACGATGCGCGGCGAATACGTGCTCACTTCTTTCGACACCGACGAGCCGAAGATGTTCGAGAAACACGGCACGCGCAAAGCAGGCTTCTACCGCAGTCGCTGTATCATCCCCGGCGATTTTCTCAACGAAGGACGTTATGCCATCGGCGTGAACGCCAGTTCCTTCGGCGTGCGCCGCTATTTCATGGACGAGAACGCCCTGGCCTTCAATGTGGACATCTCCGGCGCGCCCGGCACGCAATGGCCCGAACTGCGCCAGGGCCCGGTCCGCCCGCGGCTCGAATGGAAGATCGAAAGAGTCGATTAATTCACCACAGAGCGCACAGAGCACACGGAGAAGAAACTCTGTGTTCTCCGTGGTGAGCCCAGAGTATGAACAACGCGCTCAAGTCCATCCTTGGCAGCATCCCGTACACGGCAGACCTTTACGATTCGATTCGCAAAGGCCGTCCGCGCACGCGTTATAACCTGAGCAAACTGGAAGCCGCACTTCCAAGAGCAGTCGAACAGGCGCGGCCGTTCGCCGAGAAGGCAAAGCGCGGAAAGAAACTGCTCCTCTTCGCCACCCTGCATTACTGGGTCGAGCAGGCCGCCATCATCGGCCTCGCCCTGCGCGGGATGGGACATGATGTGACCATTGCCTATCTCCCGTATCACGACTGGCGCAAGGACATCAACAAGTTCGATTTGCGGCGGCAGGATTTATACACGCGCCGCGCCCTCAAACCGCTGAATGGACTTGTAAAGACCGCTTCTCTTCTCGACGTGAAGCCTGCTCCCGTTTTACCCGCGACTCTGACCGAAGACATCCGCCTCGTCTCCCACTACGACGCGCAATACACGGATCAGGTCGAAGACGTGGATACGAATTCTGTTTTATATCGCCTGCGCTGGCAGCGCAACGACTTCGCCGCCCGCGCCGCGTTGACCCTGATGCGAGATGCGAAGCCCGATGTTGTGCTCATCCCCAACGGCACCATCACCGAACTGGGTGCCGTCTATCGCGCCGCGCGGCATTTGAAAATCAAAACAGTCACCTATGAATTCAACGACCAGCGCGAACAGGTATGGATCGCGCAAGACGACGAGGTCATGCGCCAGAACACGGACGCGCTCTGGAAAGCGCGCCGCGGGACCAAACTCACCCAATCCGAGCGCGCCCTGATTCAGGAACTCGAGTCGGCGCGCATGGGCGGCAGGCCTTTCGGCAAATCTGTCCGCAAGTGGCAGGATGTGGCGACCAAAGGCGGCGAGCAACTCCGCAGAGAACTCGGCCTCGATAAGAAGCGCCCGGTCGTTTTGCTGGCAACCAACGTACTCGGCGACAGCCTCACACTTGGGCGAAACGTCTTCGCGCATAGCATGGCCGACTGGATCGCGAAAACGGTCCAGTTTTTCGCGGGCAGGCCGGGCGTCCAATTGGTGATTCGCATTCACCCCGGCGAGCGGCTCACTCACGGCCCGTCCATGGCAGATGTCGTGAAGTCCGCATTGCCCGAAATCCCGGAGAACATTCACCTCATTGGACCGCTCGAAAAGGTCAACACGTACGACCTGATGGAGATTGCCGATCTCGGATTGGTTTACACCACCACCACGGGACTCGAGATGTGCATGAGAGGCATCCCTGTCATTGCCTGTGGCGAAACGCATTACCGCCGGCGCGGTTTCACGCTCGATCCGATGAGTTGGGACGAATATTATGCGATGATCGAGAGCGCACTCCAGAGAAAAAAGAGTTTGAGCAAGGTGCAAGTCGAAACCGCGTGGGAATATGCTTATCGCTTTTTCTTCGAGTATCCGTTTGTGTTCCCGTGGCGGTTGATGCACTTCTGGAAGGATATGGAGGTCTGGCCGATGGAACGCGTACTATCGAAAGAAGGCCGGAAGGAGTTTGGTAAGACGTTTGAGTATCTGGCAGGAAAGACAATAAAATGGTGATTTGACCATCACCCCCGTCCCCTCTCCCTTCAGGGAGAGGGGGGAGGATCAATGGAGAACACGAAACAACAGGTACGCGAATTCTATGATCAGGTCGGCTGGTCGCAGGTGGGGGAGGGACTGTACCAGAACGCCCGCTACGAGGACTTGAGACCGGTCTCGCGCGAGTACATCCACAAGTGCCACCTGCGCGTGAACCGTCACCTCGCGCCGCGCGGCGACTTCTTGCTGGATGCCGGTTCCGGGCCGGTGCAGTGGCCCGAATACCTGACCTATTCCGAGGGCTACCGCTACCGCGTCTGCGCCGACATTTCGGTCACCGCGCTGAAGGAAGCGCGCAAACGTCTCGGCGAAAAGGGATTGTTCGTCGTGGCCGATATTGCCAGCCTGCCCTTCAAGCCCGATGTCTTCGACGGCGTCGTTTCGATGCACGCCATCCACCACCTGCCGCAATCCGAGCACAAGCGCGCCTTCCTCGAACTTTACCGCGTGCTCGCGCCGGGCAGGAGCGCGGTCGTGGTCAATGGGTGGTATCGCCCACTGATCGCGCGGCTGACGCGGCCCTTGATCCGGTTGCAGAGGATCGTGACGAACCGCCCGAAGCTCAAGCACACAGACGAGGATCCCTCTGGGACGTTTGTCAACAAGATGACTCCGGCGTGGTTCAAGCGCGAGTTTTCCAAATCCTTCCGTTACGAAATCCGCGTCTGGCGGAGTTTGAGCCCCCGCATCCTCGTGAATTTTATCAACCCGCGCCTGGGTGGTAAAATCATTCTCAAATTTGTCTACTGCCTCGAAGAACTCTTTCCGCGGATTTTTGGCAGGATTGGAATCTATCCGCTGGTGATCCTGCACAAGGAATAAACATTCCCTCCTGAATTCCCCTTCTGATTTCGAGGATCGAGATGCCCAGAAGAAAAAAGATGACCCCTGGCACCCTGAAGCGGCGCGTCGCCCTGTTTCTCAACTTCCAGTACCGGCGGTTGACCGCAAAGGACCGCGTCACACCCGACTTTGTGGTGATTGGGAGCCAGAAATGCGGCACGACCAGCCTGTATCATTACATCAAGACCCACCCGAATTTCGTCGCCCCGTACAAAAAAGGCGGCACTTTCTTCGATGCGAACTTTTCGAAGGGCTTCGCTTGGTATCGCGCCCACTTCCCGCTGACCAGTCAAATGTCCGAGAAGCGGAGCGGAGGCAGCACATACATCACCGGGGAGGTGGCCACATCCTATATCCATCATCCGCTGGCGGCCAAACGGATGGCGGAATTGCTTCCACCAACGGTGAAGCTTCTGGCGGTCATCCGCAACCCGGTGGAGCGCGCCTACTCTCATTACCAGCACATGGTTCGCACCGGGCGCGAGACGCTCTCCTTTCGGGACGCGCTGGATGCCGAGGAAGAGCGCGTGGACCGCATCATTTCACGCGTCACGGCGGGGGACGATGAGGCGCTCCGCTTCTATCGAGACTATTCGTACAAGAGCCGCGGCCGTTATGCCGAGCAGTTGGAGCGCTGGTTCAACGCTTTCGACAAGAATCAATTCCTGATTCTGAAAAGTGAAGACCTGTTTGGGAAACCGGCCTGGGCCTGCAACCAGATTTATTCCTTCCTGAATTTGTCGTCGTGGGAACAATCGCGCTATGATAATGCCAACCCGGGCCGTTATGCTCCCGCCGATGTCGCGACGTTGAGAGACCTGGCGGAATATTTCAAGCCTTTCAACCAGCGATTGTACGAGATGATCGGCATGGACTTTGGCTGGGATGCTGTCAAGTATCAATGAGTCTTCGAGAGAATTCGGTTCATGGAAATTGACCTGGACATTCCCGATTCTGCCAGCCAGTGGTACAAACTGCGCAAGAACCCGCGCCTGTTTTTCTGGTGGCAGTTCCATCGCGCCACAACCTCCCTGCGGACCCTGCCAAACTTTCTGGTAATCGGTGTAATGAAGGGGGGGACCACCTCGTTGTTCAATTATCTGAGCAGGCATCCGCAGGTCAACCCGCCGTTCCGCAAGGAGATCAAATTCTTCGATATCCATTACCCGCAGGGACTGAACTGGTATCGGGCGCATTTTCCCCTGCGCCGCAAAATGGGCGCGGGAACTGTGACCGGGGAGGCCACACCGTATTATATCTTTCACCCGCTGGCCGCTCAGCGCGTTGCGAAGACACTGGCCCCGGTGAAGTTGATTGCCCTGTTGCGCAACCCGGTGGACCGCGCATATTCCCATTACAATCACATGGTTCGGGTGGGCAGGGAACCGTTGTCCTTCGAGGAGGCGCTGGAAAAAGAGGAAGAGCGCCTGGCTGGTGAAGTGGAAAAGATCATGGCAGACCCCATGTATTCCACTTTCAAGCATCTGCATTATTCGTACAAGGCACGCGGGCGGTATGCCGAGCAGTTGAAGCATTGGCTTGGATTTTTTCCTCACGAAGCAATGCTGATCCTTTCAAGCGAGGAACTGTACACGTCCCCTGCGGAGGCCTATCGAAAGGTGATTGAATTCCTGGGTCTTTCTCCCTGGGAGCCGAAGGATTTCCGCGCCTTCAAGCAGGGAGCCTATGAGGATATGCCGCCCGAATCGCGCCGGCGTCTCGCCGCGTACTTCAAGCCTTACAACGAAGAACTCTGCGACACCCTGGGCATTGATTTTCATTGGGACACATGAAGAAATGATTCATCCGGAGACATAATGGACTGGAAAAATCAAGTCGTGCTCGTCACCGGCGGGACGGGTTCCTTCGGGAAGAAATTTACCGAGATCATCCTGAAGGAACACTCACCGAAGAAGGTGATCATCTTCAGCCGTGACGAGTTGAAGCAACATGAGATGCAGGCCATGGGCTTCGGCCAGCCCAACCTGCGCTATTTCATCGGCGACGTGCGCGACCGCGAACGTCTCGTGCGCGCCCTGCACGGCGTGGACGTGGTCGTCCACGCCGCGGCGCTCAAGCAGGTGCCCGCCTGCGAGTACAATCCGATGGAAGCCATCAAGACCAACATCATGGGCACCAGCAACGTGCTCGAGGCCGCGCTGGACGCGGGCGTGAAGAAGGTCATGACCATCAGCACCGACAAAGCCGTCAACCCGGTCAACCTGTACGGCGCGACCAAACTCGCGGCGGAGAAGGTCACGATTCAGAGTAACGCCTACGCCGCGGGTACGGCCACCCGCTACTCGTGCGTCCGATACGGGAACGTCGTCGGCTCGCGCGGCTCGGTCGTGCCAGTCTTCCTCAAGCAGCGTGAGTCGGGCAGGGTCACCATCACCGACGAGCGCATGACGCGCTTCTGGCTCTCGCTCGAACAGGGCGTGCGTTTCGTGATCGCGTGCATCGAGCAGATGCAGGGCGGTGAGGTGTTCGTGCCGAAGATTCCCAGTATGAAGGTGATCGACCTGGCGCGGGCGATTGCGCCCGCCGCCAAAGTGGAAATTGTCGGCATCCGCCCCGGCGAAAAACTGCACGAGGTGCTCATCTCCGAGGACGAGGCGCGCAATACCATCGAACTGAAGGAAATGTTCGTCGTCCAGCCTGCCGAGGCCATCTGGTTCGGTTACGGCTGGCAGGACAAGGGTAAACTGCTCGACGGCGGCTTCCGCTACTCCAGCGACAACAACTCGGAGTGGCTCGACCTTGAAGGCATCAAAGCGTTCATCGCTCCGTTTGAAGAATTATTCAAGGCTGGTAAACTAGAAGGATAGGAGTGTCAGGTTCACGTCTCACGTTCCGGGTGTGCCTGACACCTGAAACCTGAGACGTGAAACCTGGAACTTGGCCCATGAGACTTCTGGTCACCGGCGCAAGCGGCCTGCTCGGACTGAACCTCGCGCTCGAGGCCATGTCCGCGCACGAGGTAATCGGCGCGGACCGCGGCAAACTGGTGCGCGCGCCGTTTCGGGTGGTGAAAATGGATTTGCTCGCGCCCGACGCGGTGGACTCCATACTCGACGCGACCCAGCCCGAATGGGTCGTCCATTGTGCCGCGCTGGCGGACCTCGAAGCCTGCGAGGAGGATCCGAACCTGGCGCGCCGCCTCAACGCCGACCTGCCCCGTGACCTGGCTTCCGCCTGCGCCCAACGCGGCGTCCGTCTCGTCCACATCTCCACCGACGCGGTCTTCGATGGCACGAAGGACGGTTTTTACACAGAAGACGATACGCCCAATCCGCTTGGCATCTACGCACAGACCAAACTGGACGGTGAGCGCGCCGTGCTGGAAACGAACACGGACGCCATTGTGGCGCGAGTCAATTTTTACGGTTGGTCGCTGGGCGGACGGCGGTCGCTGGCCGAGTTCTTCTTCAACAACCTGACCCACAACAAGTCCATGAGCGGCTTCACGGACGTGGTCTTCTGTCCGATGTTCGTGAACCACCTGGCGAAGGTGCTGCTGTCCATGCTCGAGAAACGGTTGAGCGGACTGTATCACGCCGTCGGGCCGCAGGCCATGAGCAAGTATCAGTTCGGGGTGGAGATCGCCCGCAAGTTCAGCCTGCCTGAGAGCGAGATTTCCCCGAAATCCATCCTCTCATCCAGCCTGACCGCCCGCCGTTCTCACAATTTATGGCTGTCCACCGACAAGTTATCCACAGATTTGGGCGAGGCTCTCCCCGAGTTTTCCACAGGTCTGGATGAGTTTTTCACCCAATACAAGCAGGGTTATCCACAGAAAATCCGCAGTTATGCACAGTAGGGCGGGATTAATCTCGCCTTACCACAGGTTATCCACAGGCTTGTTAGCCGACTTATCCACAGAAAATGCATAGTTCTCTACAGGTAATCCCATGAAGAATTTACTGAAACTCGAAGAATTGTTCTTATTCGGTGTCTCGCTCTGGCTCTTTTCGCGGCTGGACTATCCCTGGTGGCTGTACGCGCTTCTGTTCTTCGCGCCCGACCTGTCCATGCTCGGCTATCTGGGCGGACCGCGCGTGGGCGCATTCGTCTATAACTTTGTCCATCACAAGGCGCTGGCGATTGGCGTCTACGCGCTCGGCCTCACCTTGACCAATCCCGCCTTGCAGTTCGCGGGCCTGATCCTCTTCGGTCACTCCAGCCTGGACCGTGTGCTGGGCTACGGGTTGAAATATCCCGACGCGTTTCAGAATACGCATTTGGGGAGGATTGGAAGGTAGACTGGAAATGTTCAAAGAATCAAATCCGTCCCGCCCTGCAGATTTCAAGGATCGTTTTCGTCTATATCTGGACGAATCGGGCGACCACGTATTCCGGGAAACCACGGAAATCGCCCATCGCTTTCTTTGTCTGTTAGGATGCTGGTTCAAGAATCCAGACTACATCCAATTCCACGAATCGCTGGAAAGATTCAAAGAACGCCATTTTCACCATCACCCTGACAATCCAGTGATTTTGCATCGTGAAGATATGGTCAATGCGCGCAGGGTTTTTAAAATCCTGCAGGATGAGAAAAAACGCGCCGAATTCGATAATGACCTGTTGAACATCATCCAGGCGGCGGAATTCAGAGTGGTGGCCGTGGTCATTGATAAAGCCGCCCTGCGTACGGCGTATGGCGAATCCGCTGCGCACCCCTATCATCTTGGCTTGGGTTTTTTACTCCAGCGCTTTGCAGGTTATTTGAATCTCATTAATCGCGTGGGCGACGTGATGGCGGAATCGCGCGGGGGCAGGGAGGACTTGTTGTTACAGGAATCGTATACCCGCGTCTACGAACACGGTATTTGGGGTGTGACCTCGGCGGCATCCTTTCGGTCCGCGCTTTCTTCCCGTCAAATAAAACTTCGCGAGAAGAAGGCCAATATTTCTGGGTTGCAACTTGCGGACTTGCTCGGACATCCTGCAAAAATGTGGGCACTGCGGCACTATGGCTTCGTGGAAGACGAACCTGCCCCCTTCGCAAAACGTCTAATGAGAATTATGGAGGAAAAATTCAACCGTCAACTTTACAACAATAAGTTGGAGGGGTATGGAATTGTGCTTTACCCCAAAAAATAAAAGGGCCTCTTGCGAGACCCTCTTACGCTCGCCCCTACGGGCGATCCACCTCCGCTAAGCGGATTAACTACATTATATAACAAATTTTGTTGAGATTCATAGCAATTTTACCCAGAAAGACGTAACATGCCAAACTTCTCTTCGGAGGCCAAAATGGAAATCAAATTTGGAAAACACACCATTGGCTTGAACCACCCGACCTACTTCATCGCCGACATCGCCGCGAATCACGATGGCGATCTGGAACGCGCCAAGATGCTCATCAAACTCGCGAAGCAGGCAGGCGCGGACGCGGCCAAGTTCCAAAACTTCGACGCGCCCAAGATCGTCTCGGATTATGGCTTCTCGCACATGAACGCCCAGGTCAGCCATCAGGCGGCATGGAAGAAATCCGTAGTGGAGGTCTATCGTGCCGCGTCCATTCCCTTCGAATGGACGATGATACTCAAAGAGGAATGCGACAAGGTCGGTATTGATTACTTCTCCTCGCCCTACGACTTCGCTGCAATTGACTTCCTCGATCAGTACGTGCCGGTCTACAAGGCGGGTTCGGGTGAAATTGACTGGATCGAGGCTCTCGAACGCATGGCGAGCAAGGGCAAGCCCTTCTTCGTCGCCACAGGCGCGTCCACGATTGGGGAGGTGCAAAAGGCCGTGCACGCGATTTTGAAAATCAACAAGCAATTGGTGTTGATGCAATGCAACACCAATTACACCGCCAGCCCCGACAACTACGATCACCTGCACATCAACGTGTTGAAGACCTACGCGACGATGTTCCCCGATGTGATTCTCGGCCTCTCCGACCACACGCACGCGGTCGCGCCCGTGCTCGGCGCGGTGACCCTGGGCGCGCGCGTCATCGAACGTCACTTCACTGACAGCAACGACCGCGAAGGTCCCGACCACAAATTTGCGATGGACCCCGATAAATGGGCGCGCATGGTCGAAGAGACGCGCCTGCTCGAACGCGCCCTCGGCTCCGCCGATAAATTCATCACGGACAACGAGAAGGATACTGCCATCGTACAACGCCGCTGTCTGCGCGCCGCGCGTGACATCCAGGCGGGCGAGGTCTTCACCCGCGACATGATTGACGTTTTACGTCCCGCCACCCCTGGGGCGATCAAACCCAACCAGATTCAGAATGTCATCGGCACGAAGGCGCTGCATGATTTCAAGTACGGCCAGGAGTTGAGGTGGACGGATCTTGGAAGTGCGTAAGTGCGGCGTGCGTGAGTGTAAAATGCGACGTGCGATGTGGGGTAGTAGTGAGGTGAGAAATGGCGATCCGCAAATTTGAAGACATGCACGCGTGGCAGAAAGCGCGCATTCTGGTCAAACAAATTTATTCCATGACCAAAGAAGGCGCACTCTCAAAAGACTTTGGTCTGCGCGACCAGATTCAGCGTGCATCGGTTTCTGTCATGGTAAATATTGCTGAAGGCTTCGATTGTGAATCCCATGCCGAGTTTGCACGTTTTCTTGGACTTGCCCGTCGTTCTGCCGTCGAGGTCCAGTCCCTGCTGTATGCCGCCTCGGATATCGGCTATATCTCCGCAGAACAATTCAAGGTAACTTACGAGCAGGCCAATAAAAACAAAGCGCTCATCGGCGCGTTCAAAAGCGCGATGTTACGGCAGAATTGATCGCACATCGCACTCCGCACCTCGCACACATTAATTATGCGTATCCTCTACTTCTCCCTCGACTACTCCCCTCACGACCATCGGTTTCTTTCGGCATTGTCAGAATCCGCGCATGAGGCGTTTTATGTTCGCCTGCAACGCGGAAAGAGACAGATCGAGGATCGCCCCGTCCCGTCGAACATCGAGCAGGTTCTCTGGGCGGGCGGACAGCGCGAGTTCCGCTGGCGCGACCTGCCGCGGCTGGTTCTCGATTTTCGCCGCGTCGTCAAACGTATCCAGCCCGACCTCGTCCACGCGGGCCCGATCCAGACCTGCGCGTTCATTTCGGTGCTCTCGGGCTTTCGCCCCATCCTCACCATGTCCTGGGGCTTCGACCTGATGCAGGACGCGGAACGAAACAACTGGATGAAACGAATCACGCGTTACGTGCTGCGGAATTCGCAATACTTCACCAGCGACGCCCAAGTGACGCGCGATAAAGCCGTCGCTTATGGAATGAACCCAGAACGAACGGTGATATTTCCGTGGGGAGTGGATCTTCAACGTTTCAACGTTCGAGCGTTCGAACGTTCCAACCTTCCGACCTTCAACCTGTTTTGCAACCGTTCCTGGGAGCCGCGTTACGGGGTGGACGTTTTAGCGAAGGCTTACGTCAAGGTCGCGGCGGCCAACCCGGATGTGAGTCTGATGCTCCTGGGTGGAGGCTCGCAGGGCGCGGCGCTTCGTCGAATCCTGCAAAACGGCGGAGCCCTTGACCGCGTCCACTTCGGCGGCCAGGTCTCGCAGACCGACCTGCCGCGCTGGTATCATATGGCCGACCTGTTCATTTCGCCGTCTCACATAGACGGCTCGTCGGTCTCGCTGATGGAGGCGCTGGCGTGCGGGCTGCCCTGTCTCGTGTCGGACATCCCCGCCAACCGGGAGTGGGTGACCGACGGCGAGAACGGCTGGCTGTTCCGCGACGGTAACGCGGACGACCTGGCCGCGAAGATTCTGCGCATCATCGCGGAGCGCGAGTCCCTGCCCAAAATCGGACGCGCGGCGCGCGCCACCGCCGAGCAGAAGGCCGACTGGCAGAAGAACGCGGCGAAGCTGCTCCATGCATATGATTTGGCCGTAAAATCAAAGTTAGTAAGGAGATCGCCATGATTTTCACAGTAATCGTGACCATCGCAATCGCCATCGCGGCCGTGATGGTTTCATTTCAGAATCCCGCCATCGTCCGTATCAGCCTCTTCGGCTATCTCGTGGACGGCCCAATCGGTTTGCTTCTCCTCATCGCGCTGGGCGGCGGTGTCCTCCTCGGAATCATCCTGATGCTCCCGGCCCTCATCAGCCGCAGTTGGGCGCTGATGCGTCAGCGAAAACAGATGGAAAACATGCTCCAGCCGCAGAAGCCGACCTCGACCGTCGAGCCTGAGGGATCGTGAAGTCTCGCGTCGTCGCCATCATTCAGGGACGCATGACCTCGTCCCGCCTGCCGGGCAAGATCCTCGCGGACATCGCGGGACAACCCATGCTTCAGCGCGTCTTCGTTCGGACCTCACGCGCGGCCACCGTTACCGAAACCATCTTCGCCACAACGGCCGATCCCTCCGACGATCCCGTCGCCGAATACTGTGACTTCAGCGGAATCCCCTTCACGCGCGGCAGCCTCTACGATGTGCTCGACCGTTACTATCAAACCGCCAGGCAGGCAAAAGCGGATGTCGTTGTCCGCATCACCGCAGATTGTCCTGTAATTGATCCTGGATTGGTTGACGATGTGGTCAATACCCTTCTCGAAGGCGAATACGACTTTGTCTGTAACCGTCTCCCCCCTCCGTGGCATCGTACCTATCCCATCGGCTTGGATGTCGAAGCCTGTACGTTCAAGGTCCTTGCCGAGGCATGGAAGAAAGCGAAAGAGCCACAGCACCGCGAACATGCCATGCCCTATTTTTACGAAGGTGTAGAGCTGACAGCCGTCAACCGCCAACTGCAAACAGGAACTTCTCCTCGCGGTTTTCGAATCGCTCTCTTGAACCACACAACTGATTTCGGAGATTATCGTTGGACGGTGGATACGCCAGAAGATTTGGAATTTATTCGTCAGATCTACGGTCGCTTCGACGGACGCGATGACTTTTCATGGAAGGAAGTTCTTGAACTCGTTCACGATAACCCTGGGTTGATGAATATAAATTCTGGCGTAAAGCATAAAACTTTGAAAGATGTTGATAAGAGAGCATTGAAACGTTAGAAAGTTGGAAGGTCGCAGGTTGAAACATTCAAACCTTCCAACCTGTGAACCCGCAAACATTAACATGCCACTGATCACTTTATTCTCCGCCCCCAAACCCTTCACCGATCCGCATATCGCGCTGATCCAACGCAACGCGATCAAATCGTGGACCCTGCTCCCCGATGTCGAAGTCATCCTTCTCGGCGAAGAGACAGGTCTCGCCGAAGCCGCGCGCGAATTGGGCGTGAAGCATATTCCCGATGTAGCACGCAACGAATCGGGCACGCCGCTGATCTCGTCCATGTTTCAACTCGCACGCGAAAACAGCAACAGCGACCTCCTCTGCATCATCAACGCGGACATGATCCTCATGCCCGATTTCGTCGAAGCCGCAAAACAGGTCAAAAAACAAAAAACAAAATTCGTCCTCCTCAGCCAGCGTTGGGACCTGGACGTAACCCAGCCCATCGAATTCACCGAGGGTTGGCAAAACCGCCTACGGTCCACTGTCCACGGTCAGGGACAACTCCATCGTCCCGCGGGCTCCGACTTCTTCCTCTTCCCCAAATCATGCTACACCGACGTCCCCGATTTCGCCATCGGCCGCGCGGGCTGGGACAACTGGATGATCTACAAGGCGCGCAAGGAAGGCTGGCCCGTCATTGACTGCACGCCGTCGGTGATGATCGTGCACCAGAATCATGATTACAGTCACCTGCCCGGCGGACAGGCTCACCACACCCTGCCCGAAACGGATGAGAATATTCGCCTCGCAGGCGGTGAGGCCAACATCCGCTATACCATTTTGGATTCAACCCATCGCCTCGTCGGTGGTAAACTTGCGCGCCCGAAGATGTCCTATCTGCGCTTCATGCGCGACGTGGAATTATTCCTGCGCGCGGTCTTCTTCTTCCTGCCAGCGGACATGATTGAAAATGTTGCGCGCCCGAAGCGATGGAAGAAACGAATTCAGAAAATCGTCAATCGCAAATCGTAAATCGGAAATCGCCACATGCGTAAAGGTCAAAACCCCGCCAAGTTCGTCAAAGAAGTAGCCCGCCCCGAGCGGATCACCGCCGCACTCTTGAATTACATCCCCTTCCTGAGCGGATTCTACGCCGAGACACTGGATGTTTTGAAAGTCTGTATGGAATCAATGAGAAAGGATGCAGGACTGCCCTTCGACCTGATGGTCTTCGATAACGGCTCGTGTGCCGAAGTGCGTGACTTCCTCGTGAAAGAAAAAGAAGAGGGGCGAATCCAATATTTGATCCTCTCCGAAAAGAACATGGGCAAGGGCGGCGCCTGGAACGTCATCTTCGGCGGCGCGCCCGGCGAGATCATCGCCTACACCGACAGCGATGTGCTGTTCTCGCCGAATTGGCTTTCGCGCTCGGTGGAGATTCTCGAAACCTTCCCCAACGTCGGCATGGTCACGGCGCGTCCCTTCCGCACACCGCCTGAGTTTTATTCTGCCACGCTCGATTGGGCGCGTGAAAACGCGAAACTCGAAGAGGGTCAATTCATCCCATGGAATACGTTTTTAGAATTTAATTTGTCGTTGGGGCAGACAGAGGATGAGAACAAAAAGGTTTATGCAGAGACTAGGGACTGGAGACTGGTTTATAAAGGCGTGACCG
>DAOTXP010000300.1:0-3644 GCA_034435275.1 Anaerolineales bacterium
ACGCGGGTGAGAGTCATTTATCCGCCTGTCACGAGAGGAACCATTGATAACGCGACTCAAATTCATCTACGTCCACATCGGGAGCCGCTTGCGATAAGAGACTGGCAGGAAACGGGGTCAGCAGTTCGCGGGCAATTTCCTCTTCGTCAAAGTCGAAGCCGTAATCGCGGGAGGAGGCGCAGATTGTTTCTTCGGGCGATGCAACCAGGAAGTTGCAGATCGTGGCGGGGTGGGTCAAAGTTTGAGTATTCATGGGAAATTCCTTTGGTCGAAAATTACACCCTCACTATACGCGCAGACAGGAAAAGACGCATCTGACACGAGGTTGAATCCATCATACGAATGAAGGCGGATTTATGCACTCAGGCCAGAGATGTAGGATTACATCGCAGGTTGTAGAATAAAAAAGACCCTAAAGGTCTCCGAGACCTTTAGGGTCTGATATTACGATTCTTGTGGGGGACGCAATTGTGCAATTAACGCCCGCAATTGGGCAAGCGCGTTCCCGGTCATTGATTGCAGGAGATCGAGTTGTTCGGGGACGCGGGCAGGCTCACGGTTCAGCAGGAGGCGGGCAGCTTGGGAGGTCAGCGTGATGGAGAAAATTGCCTGGCTGACCGAGTCGTGCAGTTCGCGCGCCAGTCGGTTGCGTTCGCGCGCCGCAGCCAATTCCTCCGCTTGTGCGGTGTACCCCTGCAATTTTTGGTGGGCAAACTGCAAGTCCGCGAGCAACTTCTGGCTTTCGGCCTGGTCGGCTTGCGTGCGCGCGTAGAGAAAATCGTACGAGATCAAAAACGCACCGACAGCCAGAAAGAGCAGGACGAGTGCCAGCCCCTCCGCCAGGCTCAAACCGATCATCAACGTAGTGCCGAGCAACGCGATATAGATAACGATCCAGATCACGGCAGCCCGCCGCGAAAACGCGCGCACGATTTGGATGCAAAGCGGAATGTACAGGTCCGATGAAATATCCAGGAATGGACGCAAGTTGGAGAGCGTGAGCACCAGCGCGGTTTGAAGTGAGAAGTAAAGCAAATTGCCCCAGCGAAAGCGTTTCGACAGCCACGGCTCCAATGCATAGAACAGGCTATAGACTGCAATGAGAACGAGCGCAGTCCTAAGGATCGGCGACCCCTTATAAAAAAGGATCACGCGTAACAGGACCACGGCAATAATAACGAAACCGATCAGGTAACTGCCCTGATACCCGCGCGCCCGCTTCATTCTGGACCTCTGACCCGATTCTGCTTAACTTGAATTCGTGTTCCCCGATCCTTTTCCGACTCGACCGACAGGCTCCACCCGATCTCGCGCGCCCGCTCGGACATACTTGCCAGTCCCAGATGTCCGCGTTGATTCGCAGCCGATTGCAGATTGAAGCCGCGTCCGCGGTCTTCGATTTCCAAAGATGAACTGCCTTCGTTCAATTCTAAACGAACCGTCGCTTCGTGAGCCCCGCTGTGTTTGATGACATTGGTCAATGCTTCGTTGACAATGGAATATAGTCCCAGTGTTTCCGCTTCAGACGGGGTCTTCTCTCCATGTATTTCCAGCGAGACTTGCAGCCCGTCGCGTGCCTGCCGTTCATCGGCCAATCGTCGCAGGGCGGACGGCAGGCCCTCGTCCGTGAGGGAGCGCGGTTTCAACTGCGAAACGAGAGATTGGATTTCGCTCAGGGCGTTCGCGGCCAGTTCCTCGAGGCGGAGCAACTGTCCCGACGCGCGAGGCGAATCCTTGTCGAGAAGGAGTCGGGCGGACTGCACGGCCAGGTTCATGCTAAAGACCGTCTGCGTGACGGAATCGTGCAGATCGCGAGCCAGTCGGTTGCGTTCGTGTTCAACGGCGAGACTTGCCACTTGATCCGCGTAGCCTTGAAGTTGACGATGCGCGGTCTGTAATTCATCGAACATGCGCCGATTCTGTTCGTGTGCGGCTTCTGCTTTGAGTACCTGATGAGCGTATCCGCCGAAGAGAAAACATACGCCGCTGTAAAGCCCGCCCATGGCCAGCCCAAAAACCCGACCTTCACCTGAAAACAAAAGCGCTGTGGTGAGTATCAGCGAAAAGAATGCGATATTGATGTAACCAACCCGCCTGCCGAAGAAGGAGACCGCATCGAGACTTAAGGGAACGAACAGGAGGGCAAAAAAATCCTCATAGTCGGAAACGATTAACAACCCGAGCACGAGGGCGGATTGCAGGAGAAGATAAGCCAGTTGCGCGTATCGGGATTGAAATGAAATTTTGCGGTGGATGATCCATGTTTCAGCGAACAGAAGCAAACCGTACACCGCGAGAAATCCAAGCACCGCTGTGAAGTACGGTGCGTCCATGGAGACCACCGCGCCGCGCAACGCGACCGCGGCAAAGATCAAATAAACGCCAGCGGTTCGCATTATTTCCTGTCTGTTGAAGTTCCGCGCCGCAGCGCGTAAATAGCGGCTTGCGTACGGTCGTCCAAATTCAATTTGCTGAGAATATTGCTGACATGCGTCTTGACGGTCTTTTCACTAATGACCAGTTTCTCGGCGATCTCGCGGTTGTTTTTTCCATCGGCAATCAATTGCAAGACTTCCTGCTCGCGTTCGGTCAGGCCGTCATCGAAAGTGGACGCGGGGCGAGGCGCGCTCGACGTTTCTTTCGCGGCCGCGATAACCATCAGTTTTTTGGCGACTTCGGGGTGCAACTGCACCTTGCCCTGGTATGCCTCGCGCACGGCCTGCACCAATTCCGTCGGTGGAATATCCTTGAGCAAATACCCCTGCGCTCCTGCGCGGATGGCAGGCAGGACTTTGTCCTCCTCGCCGAAACTGGTCAGGATGATCACGCGTGAATTCGGGCTGCATTCGATGATTTTTGGCGTGGCTTGCAATCCGTCCATTTCGGGCATGACCAGGTCGAGCAGGACAATGTCGGGCCGAGTCTGTTTTGCCAATTCCACCGCTTCGAGTCCATTAGCAGCCTCGCCTGTCACTTCGATAGGCGGATCGGATGTGTCCTGCAATTCCAAAAACGTCCGCAGTCCCTGGCGCACCATAGCGTGATCGTCCACGATGAGCACGCGGATTCTTTCAGTTGTTGTGTTGTTTGGCTTTTTCATTCGGTGCCCTTCCTAATTTATGGACTGTCTATACTATACGGGAAAAGGGTGGAAAAATCAATCAAGAATCATCGCACCCGACAAGCCTGACGTATAATTGAAGTATGCTCCAGCCCTCATCACTGGTTCTGGTCTGCCTCCTGCCGACCCCGCGCGACCTGGAGATCGCGCGGCTTCTCGGCTGGTACCGCATCCCGTTTCGCACCGCGCCCAAAGTTGTCGCGGTGGACTACCTGGCTTTCTACCAGCCCTCAGCCTTTGCCGAGCGCGGCGGACAGATCGAGTTCATCGCCGAAGTGCGCGGACATGAACTGACCACGCGCGGCGAACTGCTCAAAGACGAAGCCGATCACCCGCGTGCTCGCGAGGAGTATTACAAAATCCAAATCGGCGGGCTGGAAAAACTGCCGCAGCCCATCAAGGCCGATAAATGGAAGCGGCTGACCTTCCTTTATACGACGGGGGAATACCTGCTCCAAGCCAAAACCCTGAACGATTTGGTCGTGGACGGCGACGAGCGCCAGGTGTTGTGGCGCAGTCTGCG
>DAOTXP010000301.1:0-18008 GCA_034435275.1 Anaerolineales bacterium
ATGTTCGCGCATCCCCTGTCCATCCGCGTGGGTGAAACCGTCACGCGCGACGGGTTTGTATTTACCGACCTGCTGCCTGCTTGAAAATGATAAGGGTTGGCCGAAAAGCGGCTGGCCTAGCGCACAAAATAAATCACCGCCACGATCACCCCGATCGTCACCACCGTCCACCTCAGCGCGGACGGTTTGATGCGGCCTGCGAGTTTCCCGCCCAGCGTCCCGCCGAGAAGCGCGCCGGCGGCCATCACGATCGCGGCGGACCAGATCACCTGCCCCGAAAAAAGGAAGAAGATCGCCGCCGCCACGTTGACCGCGAACGCGACCGCCTGCTTCAGTGCGTTGAGACGCGTGAGCGTATCTTCGAGGGTCCATCCCAGCGCCGAAAGCACGATGACGCTCAATCCCGCGCCGAAATATCCGCCGTAGACCGAGGCCAGGCCGACCGGAAGCCAGGTCAACTTTTCCAGATTCGCGCTGTGATGTCCGCCCATGCGCCGCGTCAGCCAGGCGCGCACCGGGTCCTGAATCGCCAGTAATCCCGAAGCGAGCAAAATCAAATAGGGGACCAAATCCTTGAACAATTTTTCCCCGGTTTGCAAAAGAAGAAACCCGCCAAGAACGCCGCCGATGATGCTTGCAGGAATAGTCAGCCACAGTCTGCTTTTCTGGCCGCGCAGGTCGTTCCATTGCGCGAGCGTCCCGCCGAAGTAGCCGGGACACAGCGCCACAGTGTTGGTCACGTTGGCGGCCACGGCCGGTACGCCCAAAAAGGTGAGCGTGGGAAAGGTGATCAGCGTCCCGCCGCCCGCCAGGGCGTTGACCGCGCCCGCGGCCAGCGCGGCGAGCGCGGCGAGGAGGAAATCGAAGGGGGTGAGCATGAGGAGTCCTTGAGGATGGGATGGGGCAAGTATACTGGTAATTGGTAATTGGGCTTCATCCCCTCCGCCATCTTCCGAACGGGGAAGATTCAAGGGGGGAACAATTTTTGCAACTGCCCGCGCATGGGCTATAATCGAAACATGACAACCCCCATCCTGGCTGGCGATCTGGAATTGGTGAAGCGCATCGTTTTGGATGCCTTGCAGGGCCGCCGCGTCAAGGTCTGGTTGTTTGGTTCGCAGGCCACAAGCCGGGCGCGCCCCGATTCGGATATTGATGTGGCGATCCTGCCGCTGGAACCTCTGCCGGGGTCTGTGCTTCCCAATCTTCGCCAAGCGTTGGAAGACAGCAATTCCATCTACACTGTGGACGTGGTGGACCTCTCGGATGTGGATGAGAGATTCCGTCAGCGGGTCTTGAAGGAGGGTATTCCATGGAAAGAATAAAGGAGCGGCTGGCAGATGCCCTGCGCGCGCTGGCGACATTCGAGAAAGTGGCCGGATTGAAAAAACCGTCGGAAATCGAAAGGGACGCCGCCATTCAGCGGTTCGAATACACTTTCGAGACAACCTGGAAGACGGCGCAGGCTTACCTTGCCGATCAGGGCCTGACAGAAATTGGGTCCCCCAAAAGCGTAATCCGCGCCTCGTTCAAAATGGAGATGTTCGATAAAGAAACCGCACAAAAATTGATGAGCCTGGTGGACGACCGCAATTTGACCGCCCATACGTACAGGGAGGAATTTGCGGCGAAACTCTACGGCCGTCTGGCTGGTCATGCCGCGCTGCTGCGTTTGTGGCTGACGGAGATTCAAAAGCGGCTGGAATAGACTGCTCATCCCTCCCCGAAAGGGGAGGGTCCTTTTTGATTCGGTATGGCTGATGCAATCATTTCCGGCACCGCGCTGAGCGGAGACGCTGAGCCTGCCGAAGGGCCGAAGACGAAGCGCAGGCGACTGATCCATTGCCCTTCGTCTCTGCTGCGCTTCGCTCAGGGCGATGGAATGATGAATGTTTGCAATAAAGCAATTCGGTATAATCAACTCTGCCGATGGCAAGATGCGCCGCACAGCGGCAGGAGTGGAGTGCACCATGCGTAAAATGTTATTGCTCTTTGTTGTATGCTTGAGCCTTTTGACGCCTATTTCGGCGCGCGCCCAGGGACCGACGCCGCCGCCGAGTCTTGTGGAAGTTTGTTACCCTGAGGGGAGATTTCATCCGATTGAATGTGCCAAGGCAATATGGAATACAGCAGGGTTTGGAGGAGTTGCTCTATTTATTTTGGGCGTTCTTACCGTATATCTTTTTGTTTCCCCCACAGGTAAAGCCTTTCAAACATGGATTGGCGAAATCGTGGGAAATCGGCTTCGTTCATTCTCTAAACCCGTATCTCCCGATGAGATCCAGCGGCGCCAGGCAGAATATCTGGCGGAATTGGAAAAATCTGAAACTCTTCACAATCATGAAGAGGACGTGGCGCGTTTCGATTTGTATCTATCCGCTCTTTATGCTGATGAGAATCCATTGAAACCGTCGGAAGAAAAAGTGTTCGTGGATCTGGAAAGCGATCTGTCGGTAGAACAACGCATTGGATTGTCCATAAAGTCCGAAACACAACAGCAGAAATCCTTCGTTGAATTGAAAACATTTGCCAGTCTTGCCGAGGCGGTCTGCCATGTGGATGAACAGACTGGAAAACCATTTCCCGCGCTGGCGCTGCTGGGCGAACCGGGCGCGGGGAAAAGTACGCTGCTTCGTCAATTGGCGCGGCAGGCCGTGCGTGAGCGAATCGAAGACCCAGCCAAACCCCTGCCCGTCTTTGTTTCGTTGAGCGAACATCAAAACGGCTCCCCCGCGAATTTCCTGCGCCAGCATTGGAAGAGGAAACTGGGATTCGACGGATTCGACAACGCCCTCGCAAAGGGAGGCGTGTGGTTGTTCCTCGACGGGCTGAATGAAATGCCAGCCGCCAATTATCACGGCCGCGTTGGGGAGTGGAGAAGCTTTTTGGGCGGACTGCCGGAAGGAAACCGCGCCGTGATCGCCTGCCGTATCGCGGACTATGGCAAGGGACTGGACCTGCCGCGCCTGACCATCCATCCCATGAACGAGGAGCGCATTCGGAAATTTCTCAGCAAGCGCGCTCCCGACCGCGCCGAGTCGTTATGGAACGCCCTGGAAAAGGATCGCGAGGAGGAAAGCGGCAGGATGTACGAACTTGCCCAGATCCCGTTCTGGCTGGTGATGATCTCCAGCCTGTCTGGCAGGGACGGTTTGCCGCGCAACCGCGCCCGCCTGCTCGACCAATCCATTGACCGCTGGCTGGATTATGAACGGAATATCCGCCTCGGCGGCTTGAAGATCAACGATGACCAATGTGACGCCTTCAAGGCGGCGATGATCCACCTGGCATGGACAGGACTCTCGCGCAGCCAGAACTACACGTTCGACATGAGCGAAGCGCGCAAACTGCTCGGCGCAAAGCACAGCGCGCTGGGCGTGGATGCCGCATTGGAACTGGCGAAGAATTGTAACCTGCTCCTGGTCGAGCCGCCGGAGAAACCGGCGAAGGCGCGTTTTCATCACCAGTTGCTGCAGGAATATTTTGCGGCCTACGAACTGGCGCGCCGCTTTCTGGCGGGCAAACGGCTGGCGAAACTCTGGAAGATCCCCTGGCGCGATTGGAAATTCATCCGAAGCGATTGGGATCCTCTCCCGTCCCCGCCTCAGACGAATTGGGTAGAGGCGGTCGTCCTGACCGCAGGATTGATGAAAACAGAAGATGCGGAAAGATTTGCCTTGACGGTTCTGCCGCACAACCCTCCGCTGGCGGCGCGTTGTATCCGTGAGTCGGGCGTTAAAATCAGCGACGCCACAATTGAAAAAGTAAAGTCGCGTTTGCAGGCTGATCTCGAAAACCCTCACGTGCGCCTGACTGCCCGCCTTGCCGCAGGGAAAATGCTGGCAAAACTGGGCGATCCGCGCTTGCTGGGGCGGCGCGGCGAAGTGGAACTCCCCGAAGGCAAAAAACTTGCTTTTATCGCGCCCGACTGGGTGGAGATCCCCGAAGGAAGTTTCCAGATGGGGACAACCCCGCGGCAGGCGCTGCTTTTGATGCTTCAACGTGTTAACCCAACTCCGGATGAATTGCATCCCCATCTCGTTTCATTAAGCGCTTTCAAAATGGCACGCTACCCCGTCACGGTGGCGGAATACCGCTGTTTCATGGATGCGGGCGGGTATCAAAACGATGATTACTGGAAACAAGAAAACTCTTTGCGCTGGCGAAATGCCCTGTTGCCGTATGAGGAAAGTTATCAGTACCAGTACATTCGCACTTTGCGCGAAAACAAAGAAGCGATATTGAGACAGGTGGATATTTGGGTGAAGCAAGGCAGTTGGTCGCCCGTACAAGCAGAAAACGTTCGGGATTCTTTGAACAGCGATGATGATAAGTTGCGAGAACAATGGGAAGACAACGAAAAAGCAAAACGAGATGAAGCAGGGAAAGTTATTCATCCCTGGCTATGGGATTACCAGCAATATACTGTGGAGAACCAGCCCGTGATTGGCGTGAGTTGGTATGAAGCCTGCGCCTATGCCGCCTGGCTGACGGAGACCATGCGAAAGAAAGGCTTGATTTCGGAACAGGAAGAAATCCGTCTGCCGACCGAAGCCGAATGGGAAAAAGCCGCGCGCGGAACGAAGGGCAGATTATGGGCCTGGGGCAATCTCTGGCGTTCCTCGTATGCCAACTCGCTCGAAGGGCGCGTGATGCAACCGACAACCATAGGCGCGTACCCGAACAACAAAAGTCCTTATCGCATCGAAGATATGATTGGCAACGTTTGGGAATGGTGTTTAGATTGGTATGATGAAAACGCGTATCAAAACCGCACGGACGGTGTTCAGAATCCACGAGGCACCCAAACTGGCTCTGCCCGCGTGTTTCGCGGCGGCTCGTGGCTCGGCAGTCGATTCATCGCCCGTTGCGCGGTTCGCGTCAGGGGCGGCCCCGTCGTCTTCAACTTCAATTTCGGTTTTCGTGTTGTTCTCTCCCCCGATTAAGTTCTTGGAATCCTGAATCTCTGGATTCTGATTTCTGAATCGTTCAAAAAATTTTAGGATTTTCAACCATGAGCGAATTGTTCGAGCAATTTTGTTCGTTCGAAAACCTGTATATTGCCTACCGCAAAGCGCGCAAAGGCAAGCGCGGAAAAAGCAGTGTAGCAGGCTTCGAATACAACCAGGAGAAGGAATTGATTGAACTGCGTGATGAACTGGCGGCGGGTGAATGGAGGCCGGGGAAATACAATAGTTTTTACATCCACGAACCCAAGAAACGCCTGATTTCCGCCGCGCCGTTCCGCGACCGCGTGGTGCATCATGCGTTGTGCAACATCCTTGAACCCGATTGGGAACGGCGTTTTATCTACGACACCTATGCCAACCGCAAAGGGAAAGGCACACACCGCGCTATTTTACGCGCCAGTGAGTTTTCCAAAAAATTCAAATATGTTTTGCAGTGCGACGTGGAACAATTCTTTCCCAGCATGGACCATGCCATCCTGCGCGGGAAAATTGCCGCCCCTGTGAACGATGAGCGGTTGATGAATATTGTGGACTTGATCCTGCAATCGGAAATTGGAGTTCAGTCAGACGAATACCAGATGAAATGGTTCGAAGGCGATGATTTGTTTGCCGCACAACGCCCGCGCGGTCTGCCCATCGGCAATCTCACCTCCCAGTTTTGGGGGAATGTGTATTTATCATCCTTTGACCATTTTGTGAAACGGGAATTGCGCGCAGAAGGATATGTCCGTTATGTGGATGATTTTCTCCTCTTTGGCGGCGACAAGCAGGTTTTACGCGAATGGAAGGGGAAGATAATTGCGCGTATGGCGCAATTGCGCCTCACCCTGCATGAACCGCAGGTGTATCCTGTGGAAACGGGCATTCCATTTCTTGGCTTTCGCCTTTATCCCACCCATCGCCGCTTGAAACAGCGGCGCGGCATCGCTTTTCAACGCCGCTTCAGGCATTTATACAGGCAGTGGATTGCCCGCAAAATAGATCGTTCCAAATTGGACGCCTCCGCTCGTTCCTGGGCGGCGCACGCCTCGTGGGGCGATACCTATGGTTTGCGGCGTTCTGTTCTGGGATGCTTTGCTTTGTGATGCAGGAATCTCCCATCTTTTCGCGCACATATGACATGCTCCTCTGGCTTTTGCCCGAGGCCACCAAATTTCCACGCGCCCATCGGTTCAGCCTTGGGGAACGCGTGGCGCGGCAGGCGCTCGATTTTCAGGAAACTTTGATTCGGGCAGGGCTTTCTAAAAAAGAGCGCGCCGCTTTGCTCGATGACGCGGATACGAAACTTGCCATCCTGCGCCAGAATTTGCGCCTTTGCAAGGACCTGGAACTTCTCAAACTCAATCAATATGAACATGTCTCGCGCATGTTGACCGAAATTGGCCGTTTGTTGGGAGGTTGGAAAAAATCAACATTGTAAAACGGGACAGGCTATGAGAGCGCGCGTGATTCGCGGCGGCTCGTGGAACAACAATCGAAACAACGCCCGTTGCGCGGTTCGCAACAGGAACAACCCCGACAACTTCAACAACAATATCGGTTTTCGTGTTGTTCTCTCCCACAATATTTTCTCTCGCCGGAAGTGCCGTACCGTCCACGGACGGCGGTCGAGGCAAAACATCGGCTGGCCTGCTCCCCGCTCAGAATTTTTCTGGGCAAATACAAAACCTGCCCGCTTCCTGGGTTTGTCCCTGAAGCGGGCAAATTTTCTTGACTCTCCTCTCTCCTCCGCGTATAATCTCATCAACATCCAGGAGTAGTAAGCGGCGCGGGTCGAGTAGGCCGAAGGCCGTATCGAGACCAAAACGCTGATAGAGACGGAGGTGGTGGTCGTGTAGGGTTGAGGGAAACGAAACCCGTATCGAGACCACACGCTGGAAGCCTCCACAGCACAAAGCCGCTGAAGTCGCCTGGAGCAATTGACGAAGAAAGGCCGCTGGCCGAGTAGACCGTCACGGGAATGCCCGTTACAGCATGGACCGATGATGGTCGGTCACAGAGTGCGTTTTCTTAAGCCTTTGCGTCCTTCGTGGTTAAGAAAACGAATTGAGGTGGTACCGCGAAGCACACGCCTTCGTCCTCATACTGGACAAGGCGTGTTTTGTTTAATGTGTCATTGCGAGGGCGAAGCCCGAAGCAATCTCCGGCTGTGAGGGGATTGCTTCGCCGCCTTCGGCGGCTCGCAATGACATCTACAATCAAGGAGGCACGAATGACCCAACACGAACTCCCCAAAGCCTACGATTTCAAATCCACCGAGCCGCGCATCTATGCCATGTGGGAGGCGGGCGGATATTTCAAGCCGTGGAACGATCCGAACCAGCCCGGCTTCGACCCGAATGTGAAGCCCTTCGTCATCTCCATTCCGCCGCCCAATGTAACCGGCGAACTGCACCTCGGCCATGCCATGTTCGTCAGCGTCGAAGATTTGATGATCCGCTATCACCGCATGAAGGGCATTCCCGCCCTTTGGGTGCCCGGCAGTGACCATGCAGGCATCGCCACGCAGTTGATGGTGGAACGCCACCTGCTCAAGACCGAGGAAGTGACCCGCGAGGAACTCGGCCGCGAGGAGTTCGTCCGCCGCACGTGGGACTGGAAGCACAAATACGGCGGCATCATCACCGAGCAGATTCGACGCCTGGGCGCCTCCTGCGACTGGAGCCGCGAGCGCTTCACCCTCGACGATGGGCTGTCTCGCGCGGTGCGGGAGGCCTTTGTGCGCCTCTACGAGAAGGGACTCATCTACCGCGGCCCGCGCCTCATCAATTGGTCGCCGGGGCTGAAGACCGCCGTCTCCGACCTCGAAGTGGAATATGAAGAGGAAGACGCCACGCTGTATTATTTCAAATACATGCTGAGCCCCTCTCCCGCTCGCGCTGAGCGGAGCGCCAGCGGAGACGAAGCGGGGAGAGGGGATGGGGGTGAGGGCGAATACATCCCCGTCGCCACCATTCGCCCCGAGACCATCCTCGGCGATACGGCTGTGGCCGTGCATCCTGATGATGAACGATACAAGAAATTTGTTGGCAGGAAAGTGATCGTGCCCATGCTCGGACGCGAAATTCCCGTCATCGCCGACGAATACGTCAGCATGGAGTTCGGCACCGGCGCGCTCAAGATCACGCCCGGGCACGACCCGAACGACTACGCCATCGCCCAGCGTCACGGCCTGCCTGCCATCTCCGTATTGGATGAGGCCGCGCGCATCAACGCAAACGGCGGCCCGTACGCGGGTCTGGACCGATTCGACTGCCGCGAAAAACTCTGGGCCGATATGAAGACCGCCGGTCTGGTCATCAAGACCCAGCCGTACACCACCACCATCCCGCGTTCCCAGCGCGGCGGCGAGATCGTCGAGCCGATGATCAGCACCCAATGGTTTGTCAAGATCGAGCCGCTGGCGAAGGCCGCGCTCGAGGCCGTCAAAGACGGACGAATCAAAATCGTCCCGGAGCGCTTCGAGAAGGTGTATTTCAACTGGCTGGAGAACATCAAGGACTGGTGCATCAGCCGTCAGTTGTGGTGGGGACACCGCATCCCCGTGTGGTATTGCCCCGACGGCCACATGACGACTGGACGCGAGGACCCGACGCGGTGTGGAACCTGCGGCTCGAAGGATATTCATCAGGATGAAGACGTGCTGGATACCTGGTTCTCCTCCGGCTTGTGGCCTTTCTCGACGCTGGGCTGGCCCGATGAAACGCCCGATTACAGATATTTCTATCCCACCTCCTACATGGAGACCGGCTACGACATCCTGTTCTTCTGGGTGGCGCGCATGATCATGCTGGGACTGGAGTTCACCGGCGAGGCGCCCTTCCATACCGTGTACCTGCACGGCCTGATCCGCGACGAGCATGGCCGCAAGATGAGCAAGACTTATCAGAATGTCATTGACCCGCTCACTGTCATGGACTAACTCGGCACGGATGCGCTGCGCTTCACTTTGCTGGTCGGCGCGACGCCGGGCAACGACATGAATCTCTCGGTCAAGAAGGTGGAGGCCAACCGCAACTTTGCCAATAAGATCTGGAACGCGGGGAGGTTTGTGATCAATGCGGTGAATGCCCTCACCCCCTCCCCTCTCCCATCGGGAGAGGGGGCCCGAAGGGCGGGTGAGGGTTGGACGCTCGCGGACAGTTGGATCTGGGCGCGTCTGCAAGGACTCATCCGCGACGTGGAGCGCCTCTTCCAGAACTTCCAGTACGGCCAGGCTGGACAGTTGATCTACGATTTCTTCTGGTCCGATTTCGCGGACTGGTATGTGGAGATCGCGAAAATCCAAATTCAGAATTCAGAATTCAGAATTCAGACGGTGGAAACGTTGGTGCGCGTACTGGATCTGTCCCTGCGGCTGTTGCATCCCTTCACGCCCTTCGTCACCGAGGAGATGTGGGGTCACCTGCGCGGTGCAGTACGACAAAATTCCATTTTGTCCCCCCTCGCCGCGGACTGGCCCGACGCGCTCATCACCGCCCGCTGGCCCGAACCGCGCGAGCCCGAGGGTTGGGAGGAATCGCGGGTGGAGGATTTTGCTTTGATTCAGGAGATCGTCCGCGCCATCCGCAACCTGCGCGCTGAGAAAGCGGTCCAGCCCTCGAAGCGTCTGGCCGCCATCTTCGCGGGCGGCGCGAAGACCGAGTTGCTCAAGAGTCAGGCTGAGGTGCTGGCCGCGCTGGCGGGTCTGGATGAGAACGAATTGAAGATTCAAAAGTCGCTCAAGAAAAAGCCCGAAGGCGCGGCCGCGCTGGTGGTCGGCGCGGTGGAAATCCACGTGCCGCTGGCCGGTATGGTGGATTTGGAATCTGAGCGCGCCCGCCTCGAGAAGGAACTGTCCGAGGCCGAGTCACATGTGGCGCGGCTGGAGAAACTGCTGGCCAGCGACTTTGCCAATAAAGCCCCTGCGCCCGTTGTTGCAAAAGAGCGCGAGAAACTGTCCGCGTATAAGGAGACGGCGGAGAAGTTGAAGTCCCAGTTGAAGAGGTAGGGGCGGCCCTGTGTGTCCGCGCGGACGGCAGGCCCGCGTGCCTTTGCGATACAATAGGAGCGGCAACAACGTCGCTCCTATTTTCTTAAGAGAGGCCCCATGAATCCCCGGAAAAAACTTGCTGAACTCAAAACCCTGCTCGTCGAAGTGAACGATCTGAACAATGCCGCGGCCGTACTCGGCTGGGACCAGGCCACCTACATGCCTGCGGGCGGCGCGCCCGCACGCGGACGGCAAATGGCCACCCTCGCCAAAATTGCGCATGAAAAATTCATTGATAAAAAGATCGGCAAATTGCTGGATACCCTGCGTCCCTACGAAGAAAGCCTGCCCTTCGATTCGGACGACGCCAGCCTGATCCGCGTGGCGCGCCGCGATTACGAACGCGCCCTCAGGGTCCCGCCCGACTTTGTGGCGGAACTCAACGTCCACTCCGCGGAGACATATCAATTGTGGACCGAGGCGCGTCCGGCCAATGACTTCGCCCGCGTCCGCCCGAACCTGGAAAAGACCCTCGACCTCTCGCGCCGCATGGCCGACTTCTTCCCCGGCTACGAACACATTGCCGACCCCCTGATTGACTTCTCCGATTATGGGATGAAGGCATCCACAGTCCGCGCTGTGTTTGCGGAATTGCGCGAAAACCTCGTGCCGATCGTCAAAGCCATCACCTCCCAAGCGCCCGCAGATGATTCCTGCCTGCGCCGTCACTACCCCGAAGCGGAACAACTCCGGTTCGGCGAGCAGGTCGTCCGCCAACTCGGCTACGATTTCGAGCGCGGCCGCGTGGACAAGACCTACCATCCGTTCATGACCTCCTTCTCCATCGGCGACGTGCGCATCACCACGCGCGTCAAGGAGGATTTTCTCGGCGAGACCCTGTTCAGCAACATCCATGAGGCGGGTCATGCCATGTACGAACAGGGCAACGATCCCGCTTACGAGGGCACGCCGCTTGCCGGAGGCACCAGCTCCGGGATCCATGAGAGCCAGTCGCGTCTGTGGGAGAACATCGTGGGCCGAAGCCGCGGCTTCTGGGAATTCTTCTTCCCGAAACTCCAGGCCAGATTCCCCGAACAGCTCAAAGGCGTCTCGCTGGACGAGTTCTACCGGGCCATCAACAAAGTGGAGAAGTCGCTCATCCGCACCGATGCGGACGAAGTCACCTACAACCTGCACGTGATGCTGAGACTCGACTTCGAGATGCAGTTGCTCGAAGGGACGCTATCCATCCGCGATCTGCCCGAGGCCTGGCACGAGCGCTTCGAGCATGACCTCGGAATCGTCCCGCCCGACGACCGGGACGGCGTCCTGCAGGATGTCCACTGGTACGGCGGCCTCATCGGCGGCGCGTTCCAGGGATACACGCTCGGCAATGTGTTGAGCGCGCTGTTCTACGCGGAGGCCATCAAGGCACATCCCGAGATCCCTGCCGAGATGAAACAGGGGAAGTTCGATACCCTGCATAACTGGCTCATCCAGAACATCTACCGCCACGGACGCAAGTTCACCGCGCCCGAACTGATCCAGCGCATCACCGGCGGCGGGTTGACCATCCAACCGTACATCAACTACCTCAAGGGCAAGTACGGCGAGTTGTATACGCTGTAACCGAGACACTTCTCACCGCGAAGACGCGAAGGCCGCGAAGATTGGTTAATCTTCTCGAAGGTATGGCCTTCGCGTTCTTCTTTTCTTCGCGGTTCCCCTTTCGTTGTCAGTGTTAGGGTTTTACACCCATGACAGGGAGGAAATCATCCAAACTCACGACATTTGTCAATTGACGCTCCATGACCGGCGGGGTACTCTAAAGAAAACCCTGACTTTGGAGTGTTCCCTATGGCAATGAAGATCAAGGAAGACTGCATTGCGTGCGGCGCGTGCGTACCGGAGTGCCCCACCAATTCCATCAGCGAAGGCGACGGCATCCTCTACGTGATCGACCAGGCCACCTGTGTGGAGTGCGTGGGTCACCACGATTCGCCTCAGTGCGTCTCGGTCTGCCCGGTCGAGTGCATCGTCAAGGCAGAGTAATTCTATCGTCCTGAGCGGAACGAAGCGAAGCAGAGTGAAGACGAAGAGCGATTACCTGAAGCGGCCCTTCGACTGCGCTCTCTCGAATTTCACTCCGTCGCTCTGCTCGGGGCAGTGTTATAATTTTCACAACAGAATACAAACCTTCGGGGCAGGGTGCAATTCCCGATCGGTGGTACAGCCCACGAGCCTTTTTGGGTGGTAGTCTTTCCCCTTTGGGAAAGCGGGCATGACTCGGTGTGATTCCGAGGCCGACGGTTACAGTCCGGATAGAAGAAGGATTCCGACCCGCGTTGGGTCTGATTCGCGTGCCCCGAAAACGTTCGTTGTTTTCGGGGTTCTCGTCTCAGCCTTGACCCGGGCCTGATTCCACGCCCCGCAGGCTTGTCTCTGTGAGGCGTTTTTCGTTGCCCCTCGCATCGGGCGGACAGGCACGTCCGCCCCTGCCAATTGATTATGTCCACGCTTGCCCAACGCGTTGCCTCCCTCCGTCACTGGCTGGTGCTCATCTCACTGGCACTCTTCCTGCTCCTCTGGCAGGGAACGGTGACTCTCACGCGCCTGCCGGCCTTCATCCTGCCTTCCCCGGCGGACGTGTGGTTGCGCTTTTTGCGCGCGCTGGCGGACGGCAGTCTGCTCTTCCACACCGGCGTGACCCTGTTCGAGATTCTGCTTGGCCTGCTGGCCGGGACATGGGGCGCCATCGTGCTGGGATACTTGATCGCCAAGTCGCGCCTGCTGGAACGCCTGCTCTCGCCCTACCTCGTCGCGAGTCAGGCGGTGCCGCTGGTAGCCATCGCGCCACTGCTGGTTATCTGGTTCGGCCCGGGCATGTTCTCAAAGGTGTTGATCTGCGCGTTGATCGTCTTCTTCCCCGTGCTGGTCAACACGGTGGTGGGCGTGCGCGCTGTCCCGCCCGCGTTGCATGACCTGATGCGTTCCCTGCGCGCCACGCGGCGGCAGATCCTCGCGAAGCTCGAGGTGCCGGCCGCACTGCCGATCTTCTTCGGCGGATTGCGCATCGGCGCGGCGCTCTCGGTCATCGGCGCGGTGGTGGGCGAACTGGTCGGCGCGGACAGCGGGCTGGGTTTCCTCATCAACGTCGGCCGCGGACAGTACGATACCGCGCTGGTCTTCGTGGCGGTGTTCACGCTGATCGCGATGGCGCTTATCCTTTACGGGATTGTTGCCTGGCTTGAAAAACGGTTTTTGGTTTGGCAGAAACAAACCTATCAATAGATACATTGCCCTGAGCGGAGGGCGAGAGTAGGCCGAGCCCGTAGTCGAAGGGCAGGTGACCACAAGAATACTTTCCCATAAAATCCATCCTTCGACTACGCTCCGCTCAGGACGGTGGATTGGAAGAAAGATATGCCGTATTACGTTTACATTCTCAAATGCTCTGATGGCTCTTATTACACGGGAAGCACAGGCGATCTTGCGCGTCGGCTGTTGCAGCACGAGCAGGGATTGAGCGGCGAGTCTTACACATTTTCACGCAGGCCTGTTGAATTGGTTTGGAGTGAAGAGTTTCCACTGTATAAAGACGCCTTGTTTGTGGAATATCAAATCAAGGGCTGGAGCCGCGCCAAGAAAGAGGCATTGGTTCGCGGCGATTGGAACGGAATTCATAAGATAGTGAAAGCGGAAAGAATAAGAAGAGAGAAGAAGAAACACGAATCCAAAAAACCACTACCCTGAGCGGAGCCCCGCAGGGGCGAAGTCGAAGGGCTAATAAGCAAAGCAAAAAAGTTGCTCTAGAAGCTTGTCCTTCGACTTCCGCCTCGGCATACACTCGGCGTCCGCTCAGGACGTTGAAATATTTTGAGGAGACTGTCATGTTCAAAAAGATTATTCTGCTCACACTCGGGCTGGCAATCGGCCTGTTGGCCTGCACCCCGCGCGGGGTCCGCGACGAGGCGGGCCCGTTGACCCACATCCGCCTGCCGATGGGATACATCCCCAACGTCCAGTACGCGCCGTTCTACGTCGCGGTCGAAAAGAGATATTTCCGCGCCGCGGGCATCGAGATCGAGTTCGATTATTCGTTCGAGACGAACGGCATGGCGCTGGTGGGCGCGGGCGAACTGCCGTTCGCGGTGGTCTCGGGCGAGCAGGTGCCGCTGGCGCGCGCCCAGGGACTGCCTGTCGTGTATGTGCTGGCCTGGTATCAGCAGTATCCGGTGGCAGTGGTGGCCAAGACCGAAGAGGGGATTAACTCGCCCGCCGACCTGGCCGGGAAGAAGATCGGACTGCCCGGCCTGTTCGGCGCGAATTACGTCGGCCTGGAGGCGCTGCTCTTTTCGGCCGGGCTGACCGAAGCGGATGTGACTCTCGATTCGATTGGCTTCAACCAGGTGGAGGCGCTGGCGGCCGGGCAGGAACAGGCGGTCTCGGTCTACACGGCCAACGAGCCGGTGCAGCTGCGCGCCCAGGGTGTGGACATCACCGAACTGCGCGTGTCCGATTACGTGCAACTGGCTGCGAATGGGCTGGTGACGAACGAGACAACGATGGCCGAGAATCCCGACCTGGTGCGCGGCATGGTGGAGGCGTTTCTGAAAGGCGTCGCGGATACCATTGCGAATCCCGACGAGGCCTATGAGATCAGCAAGAAATACGTCGAGGGGCTGGCGGAGGCGGACGAGGCCGTGCAGAAGGAAGTGCTGGCGCGCTCGATCGAGTTGTATCAGGGCGGGGGAAAACTCGGCCATTCAGACCCGCAGGCCTGGCAGAACATGCACGACCTGTTGCTGCAAATGGGCCTGCTGGCCGCGCCGCTGGAAGTGGAGGCCATGTTTACAAATGACTTCCTGCCGTAAGGATTAACCACAGAGTGCACGGAGAGTACAAAGAAAAATCTCCGTGTGCTCCGTGGCCTCTGTGGTGAGACATGATTGCTCGCACTCAACCGATCTTGACCCTCCGCGATCTGTCTGTTATTTATCCCGATAACAACGGCGGGTTACGCGCGCTGGATTCGGTCTCATTCGAGGTGCGTCCGCGCGAGTTCGTGGCCGTGCTCGGCCCCTCGGGCAGCGGCAAGACGACCCTGCTCCGCATCATCGCGGGACTGCTCAAGCCCACAACAGGCGAGGTGGATTTCGGGGATCACCGCCAGCCGCGCATCGGCATGGTCTTTCAGCAATCCAACCTGATGCCGTGGCGCACGGCTTTGCAAAATATCATGCTTCCGCTCGAACTGGATGGCGCGGCGGATGCGGCGGTCCGCGCCCAGGAATTGATCGAATTAGTGGGCCTGACCGGCTTCGAGGACAACTGGCCGCGCGATCTCTCCGGCGGCATGGCTCAGCGCGTGGCCATCGCGCGGGCGCTCATCCATGACCCCGACCTGCTCCTGCTCGATGAACCGTTCGCGTCACTGGATGCCATCACCCGCGAGCGCATGTGGACCGAACTCTCGCGCATCTGGCAGGCGCGCCAGAAGACCGTGGTGATGGTGACGCACTCGATCAACGAGTCGCTGTTTCTGGCCGACCGCGTGCTGGTGCTCAGCGCCCGCCCCGGACGGATCAAGTTGGATTTGAAAGTGGATCTGCCGCGCCCGCGCTTGGACGAGATGCGTTACAGCCCGCATTTTGGGAAACTGGCGCGCAGGTTGAAGGAGGCGATTGAGTGAGGAGAACATGAGAATACACCGGCAGTGCGAGCGCTCAGTTCGCCCGTACCTGAGCCGATGATTACGACATCGTAATCATATGAGATATAAAGTTATCCTATTTTCAGAGATGCAACGAATATAATTTAGAACTATGAAACAAGTTGAAGCTCGTTTGTTACTTGGCGATTGCCTCGAAGAACTCAGGAATGGCTAATTGGGTTGAATTCCTGTTATCACTTGTAGAAGCAAAGGGTAAGATATGAAAAACAAGGTTGCACCATTTTCGCAAAAACTTCTAGAATTGATTTCGGAACCAAGTTTTATCAAATACACTAATATTCTAGGCGAGCCTAACTTTTTTAAAATTGTAGGTAGGACTCATTATGAAAGATGGCATTCAGCTTTTTATGGGTGGTTGCTTGACCCTAATGGTTCCCACCTAATGAGAGATTATGTACTTACAAGGTTCTTGTTGTTGACCTATGATGAAAAATGTCTAAAATCATCAAATCACAGTAAGAACCCTTTGTCTAAAGTTTTGCCAACTATTGAATTCGAGAATGTTGAGGTTACTCCTAATGAATTATTTTCTTCCGAGGTAAGCGTAAAGGATTTAGGTCGATTTGATGTCTTTCTGACGGCTGGTTATCGAAATAGCTCTGGAGAGACTGGACGGCTAAACATCATCTTTGAATTGAAAATTGACAGCAATATTGATGCTTCCCAATCCAAGAGGTATGCTGATTGGCTGTTTAAAACCCACCCGGGCGAAACGAATATATTGATTTATATTCTCCCTAAATTATTGACAGACTCAAGGTCAACGGTAGGAGATGCAAGATGGTATTGCGTGGATTATCAGTTGATAAACGACAAAATACTTTTGCCTAGTTTAGAACACCCTAACCTAAATCATAAAGTTCAACCCTTTATTATTCAATACACTAAGAATCTAAAAGTCAGATATAGAGGAGTAAAAATGGCTATAACAAATGAAGAGAAGAAGCTTGCTGTTGAATTGTACGAAAAGTACAGCGATGTTTTTGACTCGATATTTGATGCTTTACAAGAAGCCAACATTCTTGAATACAGTACTTCGGATATCCCTGTGAAAGGAAGAAAAGCCGGAAGATTGGCTGTGAAGGTAAACGAAAAAGTCTTTGAAGCTGATACCGTTAGGAATTTATTTAAGAATATTCTTGTCTACCTTGTTGATGAAGGTTTGTTGGAAAAAATCCCGTTGCCGTGGGGGTTTGGCACGTCTCGATATGTGGTTACTAATGAGGAAGAGCCCACGCATCCAAATGGAAGAAGTTTCTTTTATCCAGAATCTTATAAAGGCTACACAATTGAAACACACTTTGCAAGAGAGCGAGCCTTGGTTGTCCTTGATTCTCTATGCAATAAACTGGAAATCGAATATGAGCCCGTAGATGTATAAGAGGGGCTGAATGTGACAAGGAACAAAAGATGAAAAAGAAAAAAGAGGAAGAACCTTTCTACTACCTAACCATCGAGGACATTCAAGAAGTTGCAGACCAAGAACTTGACCGTGAATTAACCCCTGAAGAAATAAAATTGGTTCAAGATCGAGTTGGCGATTATATTTCTTGGTATGACGCGATAGCGTTGGCAATTGATGAGATGGTTGTTAGACAGACTAAACCATAAATTGACGGGTTCTGCGTTACTGTCAAGTCATCTTCATATCCCTGCTGAAGCAGGTCTGTTGATTCTCTCCAGCATCCTCCTCGGCGCCTCGACGAATTGCATTACAATCTGCATTTTGGGAAGGTGTCGGCATTTGGGACTCACACAGGGCGGCCTGTCCAGGGACCGACTCCATCGATCCTGTCGACGCGAATCCGTGTAATGTATCCCGGCGGCGGGTTATCCATGGGCGGGAATTTCACTCCGGGTCTAATATAAACCTCTGCTAATTTTTGCAGGAGTTCGGGCGCGCCCCCTTCCTGGATATGAGCCTCACCGTAAAGCACAGCGTATTCCGTCAGTTCCATCGAACTCTTTGTACGCGTCTCAAGGGAGATCGCAACTCGAGGGTCGCGTTGAATGTTCTTCACCTTCTGATTCCTGGGCAGGTGAGCGGCGACCACTTCATCTCCATCCAGCCCGATCCAGACGAGCGTGACCTGAGGGCCGCCATCGGGATTGAGGGTAACGAGATGGGCGGGACAGCCTGATTCAATAAGTTTTCTGATTTCTTGAGGAATCTTCATCGAATGCCTCCAACAGAGTTAACTTGTCAAGCGACCAGTTTGACGGATAAATTTTCCAGCATCCTCCTCGTCGCCGCGGCGACCTCGGCCACGGCCGCGTCGAAGGCCTCCTGGTTGGCGCGTGAGGGTTTGCGATAGCCGCTGACCTTTCTCAC
>DAOTXP010000302.1:0-2697 GCA_034435275.1 Anaerolineales bacterium
GGATTGGTCACGCTGGCAATCCCTGCTCCGTTGCACGCCGCCCTGGCAGGGCAATTTCCCGAAGCCACCTGGCTGACCCTGCCGCACGAGAACGGATTCATCGAACGCGCCGCGGCCATTCTCCTTGCACAGAATCTGGGACGTTCCACTGCGCTGCTCGTGGGGCCCGGGCTTGGAATGAAACACACCACGAGGGATTTTCTGGAAAAACTACTCGAAGCCAAATTGCCGCCGATGGTTTTGGACGCGGACGGGCTGAAACTGCTGGCGCGGATTCCAGACTGGTACAAAAAACTTCCTGCTCCCGCCGTGCTGACGCCGCACCCGGGCGAAATGTCCGTGCTGACCGGGCTGGAGCGGGAGGATATTCAGAAAGACCGCGAGGCGGTTGCCAGGAAATACGCGCAGGAATGGGGACATGTAGTCGTATTGAAGGGCGCGTTCACGGTGATTGCCGCGCCCGATGGGCGGATTGCCGTCATCCCCGTTGCCACGCCCGCGCTGGCGCGCGCCGGGACCGGGGATGTGCTGGCGGGCCTCATCGTCGGGCTGCGTGCCCAGGGCGTGGAGGCCTTCGAGGCCGCGGCCGCCGGGGCGTGGATCCATGCCCAGGCCGGGCTGACCAGCCTCGAGGTCGTGGGAAGCGCCGCATCCGTCCTGGCGGGAGACGTGCTCGATTGCGTCAACGATGTGATGAGTGAGTTGCAGGTTTAATGTTGAAAGTTGAAAGCCAAAAAGTGACGCCCCTCGTTCGAGGAGCGTCTTTGCTATTAACCTTCAACCTGTAACTTTCAACTCTTCAGGAAATCATCCAGCGCGGCCTTGCTGATGCGGTAGGCGTTGCCGACTTTTTTAGCCTTCAGGCTCTTATCCTTGATGGCCGCCAGCACGTCCTCTTCAGAGACTTTCAGGTAGGCCGCGGCTTCGGAGGGGGTCATCACATCCGGGAAGGACTTGGCCGCGCCGCCTGCGCCCTGTTGCTGCATCGCGCCGGAGGTGGCCTGCTGCATCAGGTTGCCGATGCCCATGCCTGCGCCGATGCCGGCCGTGAGGCCCGCGCCGCCGCTGGGATTCTGGGCCGCGTCGCGCATTGCATCCGCGGCCTGGAGTTGAGTGTAGGTAGCCATATCGAGCATTCCCATATCGCGCAGTTCCTGAGCCGACTTCTCGCTGGGCTTCAGGTTTCCGATGTAAAAAGTCTTGAGCAGGAGGCCGAGCGCGGCGAAATCGTCCTGCGCTTTGGAGCGCACACCCGCGCCGATCTCCTCGGTCAGGCCGATGATCTCGGGCACGGAATGTTTCGCGCCGGTCTCGCCGAGCACATCCTGTAGTTTGGAGAGCAGCATGGTGCGCAGACGCTCTTCGATGTCGCTGGTGCGGTACGCGCCCTGTGCGCCGACGATCTTGGTCACGAACATCTGCGGGTCGTTGACCTCGAACGAGTAGGTGCCGAAGCCCTGCAGGAGCGCCACGCCCAGTCCCATGCCCGGGTTGCGGACGATGATGGGCTGGGGAGTACCCCACTTCTTGTTGGCGAATTCCTTGCGCGAGACGAAATACACTTCCGCCGGGAACGGCGTGCGTTCGTTGAAGGCCTTGCCGATCCAGTCAATCAACAGCGGGACGTTGGCGGTGGTGATGGTGTGGCGGCCGGGGCCGAACACGTCCAGCGCGTTGCCGTCGCGGAAGAACACCGCGCTCTGGCTCTCGCGCACGATCACCTGCGAACCGATGCGGTAATCGCCGATGCCCGTCTCGGGGAAACGATGGACGATCTCATCGCTCATCTCGCTCGGATATTCGATCACGTCAAAAATGCGTGCCATGTGTCTCTCCTTTTTGCTTCTCGAAATAACGGTTTTATTATAGCCCATGCACGGATGGGGGACAAGAACCGTTTTTCTTATTCATTCTACGCAGGCAGTCCCTAAAGGTCTCACGAGCCTTTGGCGGCCTTCATTGGCTTGCCTGTCCCCCTGCCTCGCAGCATCAGAATCTCGGCCATGATGCTGACTGCGATCTCTTCAGGGGTTTCGGCCTGCAACTCCAGTCCCATGGGTGAGTGGACGCGCTGGATCAATTTATCTGCGACGCCTTTTTCTTTCAGGGCTTTGACGGTTGTGGCCCATCTGCGCTTCGACCCGATGACGCCGATGTAGGCCGCGTTCGATTCGAGCAGACCGGGCAAGCCCTGCGCGTCCACATTGGACCCGCGGCTGGTGACCACGATATAAGTCTGGCGCGTCACCTTGAGTTGTTCCGTTAATTTACCCATTTCGACGGGGTAGTACGCGTCCGCGCCCGGCACGGACTCGGGCGTGCAGAATTCGGCGCGGTCGTCGCTGACGGCCACGCGGAATCCCAGCCACTTCGCCAGATGGACGACGGCCCTGCCCACGTGTCCCGCGCCGATGACGACCACCAGGGGGGGCGGAAGGATCGGTTCCACGAACACCTCCACTTGTCCGCCGCATACGCCGGGGTCGCCGCGCGAGGGATCAGACATGTTGTAATGCAGTAACCGCGGCTGGCCGTCGGCGAGCGCCATCCAGGCCTCGTCGAGCACGCGGTGCTCCAGGTCCCCGCCGCCGACCGTGCCGATGAATTTCCCATCGGGATAGACCAGCATCTTGCTGCCCACGTGCCGCGGCGTGGAGCCCTCACTTTTGGTCACTGTGCACAGCGCGGCGGATTCGT
>DAOTXP010000303.1:0-10024 GCA_034435275.1 Anaerolineales bacterium
GAATTTGGGGGAGGGTGCCCGTCAGGGCGGGTGGGGGCGGTATAATCCCTCCATGCAAATTCTCGATCTCCCTCTCATCCTCGAAACCCGCCGCAATCACGCCCTCGAACACGCCACCCTGCACATGCTGGCGGTCAGACATCCGCGCCGCGCCATGGCGGGACATTCCAACCCGACCGGCTTCTTCATCCTCGGCGACGTCTCAACCGAGGACTTGCAGGCCGCGGCGGGACAGGCATTGACGCGCTTGCAGTCGGGCGAGGCGGGACTGGCCATCCATCCCGGCTGTGGGACGAACCTGGCCACCTCGGCGCTTCTCGCCGCGACCCTGGCCTGGATCCCGCTTCGAGGACGGAAGTCGGTGTTCGGGCGGCTCGCCATCCTCCCGTTCGCGCTTCTGCTGGCCGCGCTCGGATTCGCGCTGGCGCGGCCGCTGGGACCGAAACTGCAGGAACGCATCACCACCGAAGCGGATCCTGGCGCAATGCAGATCGTCGAAATCCGCCCCATCCGCAAAGGGGTGCATCGAGTGATTACCAAGTAGCTACAAGACTCCGAAGTCTCCAGGCTTCGGTATCCCAACGTCTGGAGACGTTGGAGTCCAATGAAATGCCAAATATTCTCTTCCTCTACGGCACGGACGAATTCGCCATTTCGCGTCGGTTGCATGAGATTGTCGCCAAGACCGACAAGGACGGCATGAACACCTCGCGCCTCGAGGCGCGCCTGGCGAGCGACGAGGAACTCAACAACGCCGTCAATTCGATGCCGTTTCTCTCGGATAAACGTTTGGTGATTCTGTCAAACCCGTCCGCGAAATATGCAACCCCCGATGCGCGCAGGAAATTTTCCGCGTTTCTGAGCAAAGTCCCGCCGACGACGCTGTTGATATTGCATGAAGCCGTCGAGCCGAAGGAAGCGGACAAACACTGGCTGGTCAAATGGACGGCGAAAGCCGAGGGCGCGAAGGCCGAGGCCTTCATGGCGCCGCGCGCCCGCGACATGGCAGGCTGGATCGTAAATGAGGCCAAAAAGCAGGGCGGGAGCATCGAGCCGCCCGCGGCGGCGCGTCTGGCCGAGATAACCGGCGAGGACACGCGTCAGGCGGCGCAGGAGATCGCCAAACTGCTGGCGTACGTCAATTGGGCGCGCCCGGTCAAGGTCACGGACGTGGAGGCGGTCAGTGTGTCCACCGCGCAGGGCGACGTGTTCGCGCTGGTGGACGGTCTCGCGCTGGGAAAGGGCAGGGAAGCCCAGTCCATGCTGAGGCGATTGCTGGAGGAGCAGGACGCCATGTCGCTGTGGGGCATGGTCATCCGACAGTTCCGCCTGCTGATCCAGGCGCGCGAGGTGATGGACGCGCACGGCATGGTGCCCGACGTACAGGAGGCACTGGGCGTGCATCCGTTCGTGGCCGAGAAGGTGTACGCGCAGGCAAAGCGCTTCAGCCTGCCCGCGCTCGAATCCATTTACCGCCGCCTGCTAAAAATGGACGAGGCCGCCAAAACGAGCGAGATGCCGCTCGATTTGTCATTGGAGATGTTTGTGGCGGAGTTGGCAGGGAAGTAGTTATTGCCGCGGATATTTGCAACTAGTGGAAGCAAGTAAGAGGGCTCATCTCCTCTTCCTCTTCCCCGCTCGTTTGATTTTATCTTGCTCCCACAAATTTACTGTATTTCCATTCTAGTGCTTCTTGTTTAGGCCATTGCTTTCTTGATGTTGGAAGAAGAAGCTTCGTTTCGTGCAAGCCCTTTAGCCCATGCTGCAAAATAGGGCCGTCTTCCTCTTCCAAAATATCCTCACGGATTTGAATAATGTAATCTGGTGTAACGCCAATCATAAAAGCATCATAGGCAGCGTGGTGCAACTTGCAAAGGGATAAGCCGTTCTCGACTGTTGACTTCCCTTCTGGTAGATTATCAGGAATGATATGGGCAGCATCAAGCAATTCTCGATGTCGCAAACGACAAAATGCGCATTGCGACCTATAAGCATCAAGTACTTTCTCACGAAAACTTCGTTGTTGTAATCTGACTTTTACTGTGGAAGTCAGATACGCATGCCGTGCATCCGACACTTCTGCAATTTGATGGGAAATGCTTGTGGCAGAATATTCATAGGTGGGCATTGCATCATCCACAGCAACTCGGAATGTCAAATTGCTTTGATCATCACCGATAATATATACAGGCCAAGTTGCCAAATACTTGCCCGGCTCAATTCCATGTAAATACACGAGTGGGCGTTTGAGTTCAAAGACTTTTCTCAGTCCTACATTATCACGGTGATTCGGGTCTGTACCGCGGTAGCGATAGATCAGAAAATCATCTTTTCCAAAATAATCATCGTACGGACCTTTTGGCGCAGTTGTGATGGAGAGCGGTAAATCAAGAATTTTCGGCTTGAAAATCCCCTGCGGGGCGACCAGCGGAATCCGTTGACCTTGAAACTCGAAGCCTTGTTCCAGCAATTTTCTCGGCAATACATCCCCATGTATGTTAACCTGCTCCGAAAGCCAGTTAAATGCTGCCAAGCGAACTTGAAGGTCAATATCCATAGCGTGATTTTACCCGATGCAAAAATCTTTGGGACTCTTCGTGTTTTTGGTGGAAAATTCTCAGGTAAAATCACCCTACTATTCGCTACTCTCTATTCTCTACTCTCTGATAATCATGCCCCCCGAATCCCTCATAAACTACCCCGTGAACAAAGTGGGCAAGATCGTCCCACTAGCCTGCCCCTCGAAACAGCACTCCGAGACCAAGTTTCGGGGTTTAAGCTATAACCAAGAGATTTTAATCTCGCCATCCAATAACTTGAATTCCTTGTCGCCAGTAATCAACTCCGCCTTCTTCAACTTTGCCAGCGCGGCGGCGAAACAATCGGCGTAGGAAATATTCCCGTTTGCCTTGAACGCCGCCGCCTGGCGGGTGAGATTCCAGTCCGCCTCCACCATTTCAATTCCCATGCCTTTGATTTCGTGAATGTACTGGTCCGCAATTTCGGGGGAGTTGCCGCGGGCAATGGCATACCAGACCTCTCCCAGGTTGACGACTGTCATCAATAGAGTTGTGTTACTTTCCACCGCTTTTTGAAGCAAGCCGCGCACAAAGTCCGCGCCCGGCTCATCTTCAAAAAAAGCCATCAGGGCATATGAGTCAAGAACTTTGGTCGGCATGTTTATTGACCCTTCTCCCTGTCTTTGCGGCGTTCATCCATCAGCACCTGTAATCCGCCCCTGCCTTTGAGCGAGCCTTGCAGACTTCTAAGGTATTGTTCCGTTACAGGTTTCAAGACAATCGCATCCCCAACATCCGTGACGATAATCTTGGTACCGTTCCTGATCCCGTATTTCCTCCGCAGTGTCGCGGGGATGACGATCTGGCCCTTTACGGTTGCGTAAGTCTCCATTTTAGAAGTCTCCTTTATCCGCTAATATCCTACACTGATTCAATTTGTAAGTCAAGAGGCAAAATATAATACTTTTATCCCTCAACACCTAAAACAACCTCTCCTGCCTCGGCTGGTCGGCCTCATCCAATCCGCCCCAGCCGTACTTCTTCAAATCCACTTTATCCTTCACGAACACGATCCCCTCTTCTTCCAGAAGAAGCCTCTGCCTCTCCGCGCCCGGGCGCTCGCTAATCTTTCCCTGCGAATTGATGACCCTCTGCCACGGCACATCGTCGGGACAGGCGGCCATGGCCCCGCCCACCCAGCGCGGACCGAAGGCCTTGTACGATTCAAAGTCCACGCCCGCGGGCGGAGGCAGCATCAGCGCGATCTGTCCATAGGTGGCGACGCGTCCGCGCGGGATGCGGCGGACGAGGTCCCAGACTTGCTGGTGATAGGCTTGCGGGTTGGGGGGAGAGGTGAATGCGGGCATGGATAACCTTCCTGTGATTGCGAGGAGCCGCGCAGCGGCGGCGCGGCAATCTCCGTTTAGCTGGGGATTGCTTCGCTCCGCTCGCAATGACACTATGATTTTAGTATTTCTTCAATCTTACTCAACTCCTCCTCGCTGAATTTCAAATTGTTCAGCGCGGCGAGGTTATCCTCCAACTGCTGGACACTGCTCGCGCCGATCAACGCGGACGTGACCACGGGCTTCCTCAGCACCCACGCAATCGCCATCTGCGCCAGCGACTGTCCACGCTGCTTTGCGAGTTCGTTTAACTTCTTCGCGCGCGGCAGGTTCTTCTGCACGGTGTCGGCGGTCAGCCAGACGCGCTCGGTCTTGGTGGCGCGCGCGCCAGCGGGGATTCCGTCCAGGTAACGGGCGGTCAACTGTCCCTGCGCGAGAGGCGAGAAGGCGATACAGCCAATGCCTTCCTCGGCCAGCACATCCAACAATCCGTCTTCCACCCAGCGGTTGAACATGTTGTACGCGGGCTGGTGGATGAGACAGGGCGTGCCCAGTCCGCGCAGGATTTGCGCCGCGCGCCGCGTCTGATCTGGATTGTAGTTGGAGATGCCGACGTAGAGGGCTTTTCCCTGTCTGACAGCAGAGTCGAGCGCGCCCATGGTCTCTTCGAGCGGCGTATCGGGGTCGGGACGGTGGCTGTAGAAAATGTCCACGTAATCGAGTCCCATGCGCTTGAGGGACTGATCGAGGCTGGCAAGCAGGTATTTGCGCGAGCCCCACTCGCCGTAGGGCCCGGGCCACATGTCGTAGCCCGCCTTGGTGGAGACGATGAGTTCGTCGCGGTACGGCTGAAAATCCTGCTTGAAGAGGGTGCCGAAATTCGTCTCGGCGCTTCCGGGTGGAGGGCCGTAATTGTTGGCGAGGTCGAAATGCGTGACGCCGAGGTCGAAGGCGCGGCGCGCCATGGCGCGGCTGTTCTCGAGCACGTCGCGCCCTCCAAAGTTGTACCACCAGCCGAGCGAGATGGCGGGCAGTTTCAGTCCGCTGCGCCCGACGCGGTTGTAGGGCATGGCGTCGTAGCGGGTTTCAGAGGCGAGGTAGGACATGATATTTTCCTGTGTTCACCACAGAGATCACAGAGAGCACGGAGAATTTCTTAAATCTCTGTGGACTCCGTGTTCTCTGTGGTAAGGATTTGGAACTTCCACTTCTTCAACACATCCATCGCCTTGTAATGCGTCAGATCCAATTGCAGCGGCGTGATGGACACATACCCCGCGGCCAGCGCGCCGAAGTCCGTGCCGGGCTCGTCCACGCCGGTGGGCGCTTCGCCGCCGATCCAGTAATACGGCTTGCCGCGCGGGTCGAGGCGGCGGTCGAGTTCGTCGCGGTAGACGCGCAGTCCCTGCCGCGTGATCATATAACCCTTGAGTTCGGACTCTTTTCGATACGGCACATTGACGTTCAGCACCACGCCCTCGGGCAGGCCGTCTGCGATCACCTTCTCCACCACGCGCCGACCCACCCGCGCAGCGGTGGAATAATCCAGCGGGTCCTTGTGTCCTTCGGGCGAATCGAGCGAAACGGCAATCCCCTTCACGCCCGTGATGACCGCCTCCATCGCCGCAGTGACGGTGCCCGAATAGGTCACATCGTGGCTGATATTCGCGTTGGGATTGATGCCCGAGACCACCAGGTCCGTCGGCTCGATCAACCCCAGCAGGGCCAAAGCCACGCAATCCGACGGCGCGCCGTCGGTCATAAATGCGACGGTGCCGTCGGCAAGTGTTGTCTCACGGACGCGCAGGGGACGGTCCAGCGTCTTGACGTGTCCCGAAGCCGACCAGTTGCGGTCCGGCGCGAAGACAGTCACCGTGCCGAGTTTGCGCATCTCCTGCGCCAGCGCCAGAAGTCCGGGCGCCTGCACGCCATCATCGTTGGTGACAAGAATGTGCATAGAAATTTCCGATTTGTGATTTACGATTTTGGATTGGCGATTGATTTTCACAGCGATTATAACGCCTCCATCTGCCTTATAATCTTCCCATGCGGTATCTTCCTTCCACTTCTTGCGTCCTTCATCTTTCATCCTTCCTCCTTCTCCTCACCGCCTGCTCATCTTCCACCCCTCAACCTGTCATGCCCGAATCCGTCACATTTTACGTTGTCCGTCTCGACCCTCCCGCCCTGCTCGAATACACCTCCGGTTTTGCCCTCCAGCGCGAACTTCCGCTCGACCTCCCCTGCGGGCTCGCGGCGGTCTTCCCCGCACCGCGCGGCCCCTACCTCGCCCTCGAACTGACCTGCATCAACGGCCCCGTCGTGCAGGTGTTCGATTCCAAAAGCGGCGAGAGGACGACTCCCTTCACCGAATCCGACAGTCACTTCCTCGCGTGGACGCCCGACGGCCGCGGGCTGATCCTGCGCGTCGATTCCATCGCGTACCCGCGGCTGATCCGCTTCGATGTGGGCGATTCCACCCTTGAACAACTCCCTTTAACTGCCTTCACCTATGACCTGTCCTTCGCGCCGGACGCGAAGAGCCTGACCTACTCGTTCTCGCGCGGACTCGGGCTTGGCTCCGAACTCTGGGCCGCGACTCCCTCTGCGAGCCGCACCTGGCAAATTCATGCCGAACCGAATCAGATCATCACCTTCGCGCGCTGGTCGCCGGACGGGAAACGCATCGCCTTCATCAACCTGCCCGATTCGGCCACGCCGTTCCCGATGGGCGAACTATGGGTGATGGATTCCGACGGCGGGAACGCGCGTCCCCTGGCCGCGGCGGACGCGGGTCACGGCTACGCCGCGGCCTGGAGCCTCGACTCGACGCGCATCGCCTTCGTGGCGCGTGAAAACCCCGGCGACGCGGCTGTGGAGCAGGCCGCGGGCGCGCTGGTCAGCAACCTCTATCTCGTCGAGATCGAGACGGGAATCATCGAGCCTCTCACTCGGTTCGGGAACACATTGGTCGAGGCGCCCGTCTGGTCACCAGACGGTATGTACATCGCATTCAGCGCGGTCACCGATGGTACAATCCAAGTGTGGCTCGCGGACCCGGCCTCGGGTGAGGTCACGCCTCTCGAAAGCGGCGGCCCGGCCTGTTGTCCGGGCTGGATGCGCAAGTGAGTCCCAGCATGAATAGAACTTTCCTTGTCCTGTTCGTAATCTTCGTCCTCGCCGCGTGTGGCCCGTCGCCGGCCGCGACCGAGGCCGTCTCCGCGGCAGTATCCACGCCAGGCGTGACCGGGACCGCCCCACAGCCGCAGGCATTGTCAATCCCCGCGGAAACCGAGGCGCTGGAGACTCCGACGCCTCACGCATCCGAGACCCCCACCATCACACCGACCTTTGGCCCCACCCCTACCGAGACTTTGCTCCCTACGTTGGAATTGCCGCCCGAGGAAGCAATTCTGCCCAGCCGCGGGGTCTGGGATGGCGTGCCAACCTACCTCGGCGATTCACAGCCGGGCTTTCACTTTCGCGTCACGTACAATCCAGGCCTGTGGGCTGTGACCCAGGACCAATTTGGCTATCCCGCGCTCGGCCACCGCGATATCCCTTATTGCGTCATCACGCCCGTGGGCGGACGAGGCATGCCGCCGGGCGTGCAGGTGGAACACGACCTGCGCACAATCGGGAACGTGAAGTATGAGGTCAATACGGTTTTGCTGAACGGGGTCAAGCAATTCGTCACCTACCTGGGCGGGGATGGCGTCATCTTCACCGGCTTCCAGGTAAATTTTGTGGATCAAGTGGACGCCTGTCTGGCCGACGCCGAGATAGTGCTCGGCACGCTGGTCTCTGTGCCCGAATCGCAATAACCTCACAGGGAGGATGAGCGTGCATCGCCTGTTCAACAAAGTCGTCATTGCTGCCCTTTTCAGCGGGGGACTGTTGCTTCTCCTCGGCGGCGGGACCCCGCACCCGGTCGCGGCGCGGCCCGAAGCCCCGCGCCCGCCCCAGGCCGTGACCGCGTTCCTGTATCCGCCGTACCCGGGTTCAGCCTCGCAGGAGTCCATTTTCGATCACACCACCCCGAACTATACCGACAGCGACAAGCGCATCGTGGCCTACACCGGCGACGAGGCGCGCAAGAACTGTCCCTCGCCGGCCCCGCCCGGCTCGCCGCCTCCGCAACAGGGTGTGTGCGACGCCGGTTACGGCATCTACTGGAGTTACAGCCTCGGCGACTGGCTGGCCTACAACGGCCACGACGGCGTTGACTATGGAATCAGTTACCGTCCGCTCTACGCCGCGGCGGACGCGGACCAGGTGGTATATGCCGGCTGGTGGGATCCGCAGAACCATAAATACAACCTGGGCATCTACGTCCGCCTGCATCATCCCAACGGCTACCTGACCTCGTACGGCCACATGAGCGCGGTCTCGGTGCAATCCTGCGCCGCGCCCGGCTGTATCAACCTGCCGCACGGCGAGATGATCGGGATCAGCGGCACAACCGGCAACTCGACCGGGCCGCACCTGCATTTGCAGGTCATCAGCCCGGCCGGCCGCTCCGTGGACCCGTACGGCTGGAAAGGGACAGGCGCGGATCCCTGGGCCTACAACCAGACCGAATCGCTGTGGGTGCAGAATCCCTCACTGATCTATTACGGCGCGAAGGTCTATCCCTCCGGCAGCGCGCTGGCCTATCCGCCCGCGGCCGCGAGCGGAATCATCGTGGACGACAGCGGCAGCGGGTTCACACAATCCCCCTCCGGCTGTTGGAATACCGCCAACACCTCCTCGGCGCAGAACGGCCAGATGCGTTATTCCAACCCGCGTCTCACCGCGCCGACCTGCACCGGTACCTGGCAGTTCCCCGCGGGGCAAACGCCCGGCCTGTACTCGGTTTACATCCGCATTCCCGCCATCCGCGCCACCAGCGAGGGCGCGCTCTATACCATCCAGCACGCCGGCGAAGCGGACAAGGTGGTCATCAACCAGGCCGTCTTTCCAAACGGCTTCTACGTCACCGACGGCTGGGTGTACGTCGGCAAATACAACTTCAACAGCGACGGCACGGAATACATCCGCCTGACCAACCAGACGCAGGATGAATCCGCCGTCGTCGGCTCCCTCGACCTCGGCGCGGACGCGGTGCGCTTCGTCCCCGTGACCGGCGGGCCGACGTTCACCCCGTCGCCCACATCCACACCCAGCGTTTCTCCCACGCCTTCGGTCACGCGTACCCCCACTTCCACGCCGACGCCCTCGCGCACTTCCACCCCCTCGCGGACTCCCACATCGTCGCGCACGCCCACCGCTTCACGCACGCCGACCGCCACGCGCACCGCGACGATCACGCGCACCCCCACGAACACCCCCACGGCCTCGCGCACGCCTACAGCGAGCCAAACGCGGCGGCCCACTTACACGCCGCTGTATTACAAGGTCAACGTTTACTTTGCCGTTCGATCGCGGTTGGCCGCGAACACGCCGCCCTTCGAGGCCGCGGGCTATCGGTATCTGCAATCTTCATCGAACCTCCCGGCCGGTGTGCTCAACGAATACTTCAAGGGTCCCGGTCACGAGGAGAGATACTCCTTCGGCTACATTGCGCTGTACAACGGATTCAGCGGCTACACCAGCCTCGAAGTCCGCGACGGCGTGGCGCACATTTACCTCAAAGGAGCCTGCGCGCCCGGGCCGTACGAATACAACATCGCCGACCTGCTGACCCTCAACCTCAAGCAGTTCTCCTACATCACCGCCGTCAAAATCTACGACGAGAACGGGGCGACGCAGAATCCCGACGGCGCAACCGACTCCTCCCCGCTCTGCCTGGACCCCGCGTTTGCCCCCACCAAAACACCGACTCCCACGCTGACGCCGACCTCCACGCCCACGCCGACGCGCACCGTCACGCCCACGCGCACCACGCGCCCCAGCGCCACGCCGCAGTGGACGCTGGTCACGGTCTACTTTGTGGATCGGGCGCGGCTGAACGCGGGCACGCCGCCATACGAAAGAGCAGGCGTGCGTTGGTCGCTCTCCTCGAAGACCGTCGAAACCGTGCTGAACGAATACTTCAAAGGCCCCGGCCTGCAGGAGAAACAATACGGCTGGATGGCGATCTACAGCGGATTCACCGGCTACAGCAGAGTCGAGATCCGCGACGGCGGGGCGTTCGTCTATCTCAAGGGCGCATGCAAC
>DAOTXP010000304.1:0-1717 GCA_034435275.1 Anaerolineales bacterium
CTTCCAGACCAATCTCGTCTACGATGTGGATCGCATGGAAATCTGGCTGAACGAACTTGCGAAGCGCAATATCCTCGACAAGGTCTATATCATTATCGGCATCACGCCGCTCAAGAGCCTCAAGATGACGAAGTACATGACCGAAGTGCCGGGCGTTTACATCCCCGAGACCATTCTCAAGCGCATGGAAGCCGCGGACAAGGCAGGCAACGCACAGGAGGAAGGCGTACAGATCGCGCTCGAACTGGCGCGCAAGATCAAAGGCTATGAGAAGCAGGGCATTCACGGGTTGCACATCATGCCCGTCGGCTGGGAAGATATCGTCCCGCGCATCGTCACAGAGGCGGACCTGCTTCCGAAGGATTTCCACAAACCGGAACCTGAGAAAGTGCCGGCATAACAACATCAGAGTGACGCAAAGCAACCTGACACACTAAAACGGGAGGGAGCCATGCTTCCTGAACAGATCAAAAACTTCCGCGAAATGGCGACGCTCAAAGATGGAGCCTACGTTCTCCTGCGCGCCATGGTTCCCGAGGACAAGCAGCGCCTCGTCGAATTTTACGGCACGGTCAGCGAGGATGACCTGCGCTATTTTCGCCATTACGTCAAGGACACAGCCCTCATCGAGAAATGGAGCGAAAACCTGGATTACTGCCGGGTCCTCCCAATTCTGGCTCTATCCAAAGAGCGGGTTGTGGGAAGCGCCTCCCTCCATTTCTTTGAAGGGCCGAAGCGGCACATCGGCGAAGTGCGTATCTTCCTCGCGAAGGATTATCGCAAACGCGGACTCGGCATGAAGATGATCCGCGCCCTCATTGATCTCGCCCGCAAACAGGGCCTGAGCATCCTGCAGGCTGAAGTCATCGCGGACAAAACCAAAGTGGTTCGGGCATTCGAGCAATTGGGATTCAAATCACGCGTCACGCTCGACGACTACTTCATGTTCCCCGACGGCGATTCATGCGACGTGGTTCTGATGACCCTGCACCTGAGACCCAAAGTTGACGAATTCTAAGTCGCTTCGGCGCATCGTCAAAGAGTCAACCACTCAGGATATCGCGCGCTGTCTCGGATGCTCGGATTGCGACTCGTCCCTGCCCGAACAGGACATCCCCCTCGGAAGCCTGATCCAACTGGCATTGATGGACGACGAGGAAGCGCTTCATTCACGGACCCTGTGGTCTGACTCCGTTTTGAAGGCCGCGCGCGGCGCCTGTCAGCGCGGCCTCGACCTGCGCGCGGTGATGCTGGCGCTGCGGGCCGAGGCGCAGAAGAGGGGGGTGGGGCAGGGCAAATGACGACTTTTGATAATGGGATATGGAAATATGCAAATGATGGCAGCATGGTAAACTTATTTCGAGAGAATCATGTCCACCAGCGCCTGAGCAATCAACAAGAAGAAACTCTATTCCATTGACCTTTTGACGGCTTTCAATCATCTCCCGCAGCGGCACGGACAGTTTCAACTTGTCCAACTGCGCTTTGATTTGCATTTCCCAAATGCCGGCCACGCTCAACCTCTATCCCGGCAAATACCGAATAAAACGCCTCGACCATCATCACAGATTTACTCTATCCTTGCATTTTGACTATAACCCCTCCAGCCTGCTCTCTTCCTTCGGAGGTTTCCCATGCCTCGCTTCACACGGACCCTCAGCCTGCTCCTCCCCCTCAGCCTCTTCCTCGCCGCGTGCCTGTCCCCGCAGACTCCCCC
>DAOTXP010000305.1:0-3785 GCA_034435275.1 Anaerolineales bacterium
AAGTCCGCTTCACGCCGGGACATACGCCCGGTCATTGTGTACTGGTTTGCGCCGGGGAGAAAGCCTGCTTTTGCGGCGATTTGATTTTTGCCGCTTCTGTGGGCCGCACCGACCTGCCCGGCGGCGACTGGGATACGCTCGAAAAGAGCATCCGCGAGCAGATTTATACATTGCCCGACGAGACGCGGCTGCTTTCAGGGCATGGCCCTGAGACGACGGTGGGGAGAGAGAAGAGGGAAAATCCGTTTGTGAGAGGGTAGTTGCATCCCCTCGGCCCCCAAAGTTCCTTTTCAAGCCTTCTAGAAAGATTTCGGATTCCTAGACTCATTTAGAATCTTTCCTTAGAGGGTTTATAATTTCCTCGTTCATGGGATTGATCAATATGTTCATACTTTCCAGACAAACGCGACAGGGTAAGTTTGGCATGTCTATATGAGCTTTATTTGAAAAGAGCAACACTAGTCAATAATGCTAGGCAGTTCGGAGGTGTATATGTCTCAGATCTTAATTAGACTGCAAGAATTCTTGCGACGATACTCTAATAAATTGAGAATGTTTCTTAATCGTCAAAACATCTTTCTTGTAAATGAAACGAGTCTTTTGATTAATGAGACCCTAACCAATAATCCAGGCAGTAAATGTTTCTTTTGTAACAGAGAGATTACCATCGACAACTTAGAGGGTTGGTTTTTCGACAATACTAATAGTATTCACTTTTTCTGTAATGACCCAGTTTGCAAGGGAAAGGCCAGTTGAGGAGGTGCGCGATGGAAGTCAAAATTGACATTCAGACACTATTGACGATAATAGAGATAGTAGGCATAGCTGGCATTCTGGCCTTCGTATTTCTTCTCTTAGTTTATTTTTGGGATAAGATTGAAAAATTCTCCTCCTCCCTTGCAAAGCTCATCACTAGTTTCTCAAAATCGGGTGAAGCCGAAATATTAAGGCTTTCATTGCAATCTGAGTTGAATAGCGCAGTTTCATCAGTAGCCGATGAGGTTCCAGGTTTATTTAATAAAGGCGTAAGAGTCAGATGGCTGAACGCAGGGGACGAACACATAAATGCAGGTCGCAGAGGTATTTTTATTAGAATAAGAAAGAATGAAGATACCGACACATTGTTTCTAAAGTCTCTCAATCTGTTGTTAGAAAATGACCTTCTTGTAAATTCGAGGCCTTACATACATGGACATGTTTTTGAGGGCATCAAACTTGTCTTGACTGAAAAAGTGTTATCGAAAGTTGGGCTTAGGTCAGCAACAATTGCTTTTAGGAGGGAAAAATATACACCAACAATTTCTCAAGATAGATCGATAGCCAAAGCGACCAACCAATTGGAATTCTTGGATTATCGAGGATTATTTACCAGGGTGTTTCTCAGAGAATGCAGTGATTTATATGAGCGGGTTGGTGTTGGACATGAGAGTTCTAAGCCGAGATGGGATGTTTCAAGATTTCTTGAATTCTCTAATAGCTTATTTCGAGCACTAGATACCGAAGGTATCCGAGCAAGTTTTGAATATACCTCGGACACATTGAATATCGCATTCGCGGTCTTAGCAGACGAATATACTTGGGCAACAGGCGGCATAGGTTTTTACCAGAAACGTACAAAGTTAAGCATCCAAAGAGGGGCAAATACGATATATGTGGTTGCTCTTGGCGCAAGAAACATTAAGATGGCTAATGGACTTGCATCGTGGCTCCAATCAGAGGGTTTTCTAGATAAAAAATACATTTCGTATTATCGCTTAGCATTTGGCAGGAATAACAATGTACCTGCAGTCTGTATAAAATGTGATATTCGGGCAAGCGCAAAAAAGAAATTGGCTGATGGGAAATCTGATTCTTACGCAGATATAATCTTAAACGACCCAGATTTGCATGAGCTGGTTAGATCTGTAGTTCCAGACCCAGAGATTGAAATCATACAATCTGCTTGGCTGAAAGGATATCAGGCTCAAGTAGTTGTGTATTCAAAAAACCCGCGCAAGAATGTGCTACAAACATGTATTGGCAAGAATGGGGCAAATGGAAGAGAGCTTCAAAAAACGACTGGGGATTATGTTCGGTTTATACAATGGTCACCAGATATTAGAGAAGCGATTCTAAATAATCTTGACAACCATGAGCGCGAGGAAGTAGATCGAGTAATGCTAGAGCCAGGTAACAGAATCGCATATGTGTTTGTTAAATCCTCCAAAACGGTTGCTGGGATTGTCGGGAAGAATGCCCAAACACTAAAATTAGCTGAGGCTATAACCGAATACGCCATTGAAATCCAGGTAGATACTAAATCCAAAATTACTGAACAATTGAATGAATTCATACCTGAGATTGCCATGGGTGACATAATAATTCTGGATTTGGCTATCTTTGTAGATATGGAGATAAGAATTCTGGTCACATCAGAGAAGTATGATTCGCCAGCGAGTGTCTGTGGTGGATATATTGACGATCTAAAATCACATCTAAATATTGCGGAGAGAATCTATTTCTGTAATAAGAAAGATAGAATGGAGGAATCCATCATTGCTGCCCTGTATCCTTTAAAAAGTGAAGATGTTATCAAGGTTATTAAGGACAGCCCGCTTAAGTACACTGTTGTGGTAAGAGACGCGGATGCAATGGCAAGAGGCATTGGCACAGACGGCGCACATGTTCGAACGGCGGGGCAACTGCTTGGTGTGTGGATCCAATTGGCCCTACCTCAAGAAGTTAAACAATGATTCATAGAAAGGCGGCCGAAGAGTGGCAATTGCTGCAATGAAAAGTTCGGCTAGTCACCGTGCACTATTTGCATGATCATGTTGGCTTGAAGTTTGCATGAAACTCTTAACAGTCAAAACCTCCCGCCAGTTGGCGAGAGGTTTTCATTTGATGGGAATTTCCATTACTATTCTCGTCCCCTTCCCCTCCTCCGACTCTGCCCAAATCCTGCCTCCATGCGCCTCGACCAGTTGACGCGCGATGGCTAAGCCCAGTCCGCTGCCTGTGCCCGCGTGTGTTTTGCTAAAGTCCCATTGACAATCGCAGGCCTTCTTCGATTTGTTCGAGAAGGTGGGATGGAATATCCCCAACTTTTTCCGTGAGGAAGCTTTTATCTATTGTGACCACCTGCGACACATTGGCAACTGAGTCTTTGGCCAGGCCAGTGGACTTCTTTGGCAGGAACACATTCCCAGGCGCCTCGGCCAACTTCAGATTGGACGTGATCACAACGGCGATCACGGTTGCAATCCGACTACGGTTGAAGTCATCAGATTGGATGACCAGCACGGGGCGGCGATATCCGGGCTCGGAAGCCGTTGGTTCAGGCAGGCTTGCCCACCAGATTTCGCCGCGCTGAATTACCATTCCTCACCGCCCAGCGCCGCCACCTGCATTTTGACCAATTCTGGTTCCATTTGCGAAGACTCGCTGGCATAGACGCGATCCAATGCCTCTGTGACAGCCTCTTTTTCGTGCTCGGTGACATAGGTCATGAGCGCGGCGGTATACAATTCGCTCAGGGAGATGCCGAGTTTTTTTGCCAGTTTCTCTGCGGAGCGGAAGACAGGATTGGGAATGGAAATATCAGTTTTCATATGTCTATTTTACACCATCGGAGGGCAACGCGATGAATATCCTGGTTCCTCCTCCTGATTCAGACTCCGCCCAAATCCTGCCTCCATGCGCCTCGACCAGTTGCCGCGCGATGGCCAGGCCCAATCCGCTGCCTGTGCCCGCGCCGCGCGTGCGGGACTTGTCGCCGCGCCAGAAGCGGTCGAAGATATAGGGCA
>DAOTXP010000306.1:0-2218 GCA_034435275.1 Anaerolineales bacterium
GCCAAGCGCCTGATCGAGGCGGGATTGCGCGGCGTGAACGTCTCGATAGATTCACCCAACCGCAAGATGCACGAGAAGATTCGCGGCGTGGAGGGCGCGTTCAAAACCACGGCGCGCTCGGTGGCATTGTTCCGCAAATACGCGCACAAGGGCAAACTGACCGTGCGCATTAACACGGTCGTCAGCCGCACGAATTACACAACCCTGGATACATTACCCGATCTTGCACACCAACTCGGCGCGGACGGCATCAACCTGATCCCTGTGGACGACCACTGCGGCGAAATCCTGTCCATGCGAAAGAAGGACATCGCGCTTTTCAACGCGGAGATCGCGCCGCGCATCGAAGAGCGCGCCCGTGAGCTGAATGTCAGCCTCGCCGATGATGACGCCTACCCGTTTGGCCGCGACGAGTCCGAGGTCCGCCTGGGACGCGCAGGCAGGTACGCATTCGGCTACTACAGCAGGTTCCCCTGCTACGCGCCGTGGACGCACAGTCTCATTGATTTCAATGGTCTGGTCTACGTCTGCTGCATGACGCGCGAGCAGATTCCGCCGCTCGGCGATGTACGCAAGCAGTCGTTCAAGGAAATCTGGGAGGGCGCGGCATATCGCAGCGTCCGTTTGAATATGCATCCGCCCGCGCTCAAACCGTGTCAGCGCTGTGACGACTTTATCGAGGAGAACAAAAAAATCTGGGAAACGATTGGGCCGTATTAATTTTCACCGCGAAGGCGAAGAGCGCGAAGGCGCTAAAACTTCGCGAAGATCATTTTACTTGGCGGTCTTCTTTTCTTCGCGGCGAACAAACTAACTCAAATCCGAGAACATGTCCCCGCTGTCGCCATCGTCCCAGGTGGAGGCGCGGTTGAAGGCCTCGATATCGGTGGCCGTGAAGATCGTGGCCGCGATCGGCAGGGCAACAGGCTGATCGAGTCCCTGCTCGCAGGCCAGGCACAACATGCCTTTCGATGTTTTATTGACGTGTTCGTCGCAATATCCCCGTCCGCAGTTATAACAATGTGTGAGCGCGGGATGCTCACAGCGATGCGGAACCAAATATCCTAAAATCATCTCACATTGTTCGGCCATTCGACACCTCAACCATGAAAATTGCCCTGCTCTCCGAAAAGTATACACCCGATATTGGCGGGCTTGCAATCTCAGCAGAAAGACTTGCCCGACTGCTTGCCTCTGCGGGACATCAGGTCCGCGTCTTCGCGCCGACCCTCAACCTGCCTCCCTCCGAAAAGCGGACTCTCCCCTCGGGCGGGACCAGCGTCACGCGCTTCGGCGCGCATAAGCGGGTGGACGATACGCTGGTGGATTGGTTCGAACTGATTGTGGATGAACACAAGCGTGAACCGTTCGATATCCTCCATGCTTATTTCCTTTCACAGGCGGGATTCGTCGCGGCGTACGCGGGAAAATATCTGAATGTGCCAAGTGTCGTTTCGATCCGCGGCAACGACATCGAGCGCGCCGCGTTCGATCCCGCGCGCTTTTCACACGTCATGTACGCGTTGCAAAATGCCGGCGCAGTGACGACAAACTCAAGTGAGTTGGCAAAGAAAGCAAAAGCATTTCTTGACAGAGAAATCCTGATAATTCCAAACGGGATCGATACCAATTGCTTCAAGCGCTTGCCGAAGAATAAGACATTGGCAGAGTCGCTCAGACTTGGCAATTTGCCCGTCATCGGTTTTGTCGGCGAATTGAGAGAGAAAAAAGGACTTCACGTTCTCTTAGGTGGCTACGCGCAGTTGGCTGAGAAACGCCCCGCCGCCCTGCTCATCGTCGGCGAAGTGCGCGAGGGAGAGGATAAAGAAGTATTTGAGGAATTTAGAACCCAGGTTTCCGGGAGAAGCCTGGGTTCTGTGGTCGTGACTGGCTACATCCCCCACTCCGACCTCCCTGCCTATTATTCACTGATGGATGTATTCGTTCATCCATCTTTGCGCGACGGAATGCCAAATGCAGTCCTTGAAGCCATGGCCTGCGAAAAAACAGTCATTGCCACGCCTGTGGGCGGTACAAAAGACGTTTTGGAAAATGGAAAGAACGGGGTTATAGTAAACATCAATGACGCAAACGCCCTGGCCAGGCGAATGCGTGAATTGCTGGACGACCCTGAGAAACGTGCGGCTCTCGGAAAAAGCGCGCGAGAATTGATTTCGGTCAAGTTTACCGAGGAGAAGGAATTGGAAGCGAATTTGGA
>DAOTXP010000307.1:0-2025 GCA_034435275.1 Anaerolineales bacterium
GGTCGCCCTGCACGTGCTCGGCCGATAAACTCCTGATCGCCTCGGGCAGGGGCATCAGGTCCGCGGTGACGATGCGATAGCCTCCCTGCTTTGCCAGGTTCTGCACCAGCGCCTGCCCGATCTCGCCGCACGCGCCGGTCACCAGCACAGCCTTGTCAATCATGGTTCTCTCCTGTTTGAGGTGTAGGACGAAATTCCATTTTGTCCTACAGTATTGTACAATACCTGTGCCAAAACGAAACCGTTTTTTGCCACCGGGATTTTGGATGAGACTCACCTTTCCATCCGTCATTGCGAGCAAAGCGAAGCAATCTCCTCCTCGAACAGGAGATGGCTTCGTCGGGCTTCGCCCTCCTCGCAATGACATTCTATTGATTTTGTTCGCATTCCTGCTCACTGCCTGCTCCGGCTTCAGCCTGAACCCTCCGGTCGTGACCGCCACGCCGCGCCCGCCGACTCCCACGCCGTTTCTCTCCCCGACCATCGTCTGGTTCCCGCCAACCAGCACGCCCACGCTGAGACCGTCTGCCACCCAAAGCCCCACCCCCGACCTGCGCCCCGGTCTGGGCGAGGTCATCGCCACGGACGATTTCTCCGACCCCTCCGCGTGGGACACATTCGAGTCGGACGCGGGTGTCATCACGGTCGGGCGCGAACGCATCACGCTGGCGGCGCAACCCAGCGTGTATCTCCTCAGCCTGAAGCGGGAACTCCTGCTCGGCGACTTCTACGCGGAGATCACGGCGCGTCCCAGCCTGTGCCGCGGCGCGGACGAGTACGGATTCCTCGTGCGCGCCATCCCCGTCACGTATTATCGCATCGCGCTGACCTGCGACGGGCAGATCCACATGGAGCGCGTCAGCGGGAACGAACGGCACATCCTTCAGGCCCCCGTCCCCAGCGGAGACGTGCCGCGCGGCGCGCCGGGCGAGGCGCGTATCGGCGTGTGGGCCGCGGGACGCGAATTGCGCGTCTTTTTGAACGGCCGCCATCAGTTCAGCGTGACCGACGCGAATTTATCGAGCGGCACGCTCGGAGTCTTCGTCCGCGCTGCGGGCGGGACGCCGGTCACGGTCACGTTCTCCGATCTGGTTGTGGAGGATGTGAATTACGTCCCGCCAACAAGGACGCCATCGCCATAAAACTCACCACGGAGAGCACAGAGAACACAGAGATTCTTCTCAGTGCTCTCCGCCTGCACTGGGCCGCAGGCACACGTGTGTTCTCTGTGGTAAAAAGAATCTCCCCGCGTGTATAATCCTCCCATGCCGCCCAACAAACTCAACGACCTCGACCCGAAATCCTGGCTCAAGTTCCAGAAATCCTGGTTTATCCATAACCCGCCGCCGCGCAAAAAGGGAGTGCTTGTCCATCCCGCCAAATTCCCAGAGACGATGGCGCAGGAATTCATCGAGTTCTTCACCAAAAAGGGAGGCACCGTGCTCGACCCGATGGCAGGCACAGGCTCAACTCTCGTGGCCGCCCTGCGCGCGGGACGCAACGCCTACGGCATCGAGTTGAATCCTAAATATGCCGAGATCGCAAGACAAATCATCGCCGAAGAACGTGCTTCATTGGGCGCGGAGATCGAAAATCTCAAATCCGAAATCATCAACGGGGATGCATCCCACGCCGCCGATTACCAACTGCCAATCATAGATTACGTCCTCACCTCACCTCCCTACTGGGACATGCTGCGCGCCCGCGGCGCAGAGACTCAAAAGAAACGCCGTTTATCGCCTGACAGGGATGTATTCTATTCCGACGATCCCAACGACCTCGGCAACATGGATGATTACCAAGCCTTCCTCGAAAAACTGGTTGAAATCTACAAACGACTAAAACCATTGCTCCGCGAGAAGGCCTATCTCACCATCATTGTCAAGAACGTGAAGAAGGGCGGCAAAATCTATCCGCTCGCCTGGGACCTGGCCCGCGAACTCGGCAGGACCTACACGCTGAAAGATGAAAAAATCTGGTTGCAGGATAACCAGCCGCTGGCCCCATTCGGTCTCGGCTCCGCGT
>DAOTXP010000308.1:0-5357 GCA_034435275.1 Anaerolineales bacterium
CAGTTCGACGCCTCCGTGCACGGCGCGAACGCTGTCGCCTGCACCGATTGTCATGTGGACATTGACGACTTCCCGCACCCTGATTATGCCAAGGAGAGCCTGCGGGAATTCAATTTTTCGTTGTATGAGGCCACAAAATCCGCCTGCCAGAAGTGTCACACCGACGAAGCCAGCCGGGCCATGAACAGCGTCCACGAGCAGACGCTGGCTGTGGGCAATCACAACGCGGCCATGTGCGCCGACTGTCACAACCCGCACTATGCCGAATCCGCGGCGGAACGCGCAGAGGTGCCCGACGTGTGCGCCCGCTGTCACAGCGAGATCGCCGCAGAGTACAAGAACAGCGTTCACGGTGAGGCCCTGCTGGCCGAGGCAAATCCCGATGTCCCCAACTGCATTGTCTGTCACGGCGTGCACGATATTGGCGACCCGCGTACGGCCGCCTTTCACAATGAGATTCCGCTTCTGTGCGCGCGCTGTCACACTGACGCGTCCATCATGGATCGATACGGCATCTCGACCAACGTTCTCAATTCATACGTGGCTGATTTCCACGGCACGACGGTAACCCTCTTCGAGCAGACTTCACCCGACCTGCCCACCAACAAACCAGTCTGCACCGACTGCCATGGCACACACAACATCGCAAAGACCGATGACCCGCAGACCGGCATCGCACTCAAAGCCAATCTGCTCGTGCAGTGCCAGCGTTGTCACCCCGGCGCGACCGAGAATTTTCCCGACGCGTGGATGAGTCACTATGATGCCAGCCCGCAGAATTTCCCGCTGGTGTATTACGTCAATCTGTTTTACAAATTCTTCATCCCAGTGGTCATCGGCAGTATGCTGGTCTTCGTCATCACCGACATCTTTCGCCGCGCCATCGAACGACGGAAAGGAGCCGCGCACTAATGGCTACCAAAACTGCTCCTGCCAAAGAAACCCAGCGCAGTTACGTGCGCTTTACCCTGATCCAGCGTGTCGAGCACCTTATCATGCTGCTCTCGTTTACCACGCTCGGCCTGACCGGCCTTCCGCAAAAATTCGCTTCCAGCCCCCTTTCCCAATCCATCGTCAATTTCCTGGGCGGCATCGAGTCCCTGCGCACCATCCATCATACGGCGGCAACAGTGATGATGCTCGGCACGATCTATCACATTATCGTCGTCGGCTACAAGATCTTCGTCCTGCGCACGCGCATGACGATGCTGCCTTCCTTCCAGGATGCACAAGACGCCTTCCAAGCGTTACTCTACAACATCGGCCTCCGAAAATCCCGCCCGCAAATGGGACGTTACACCTTCGAAGAAAAAGCCGAATACTGGGCCTTCGTGTGGGGCGCGGTGGTCATGGGCTTCACCGGCTTCCTGATGTGGAATCCGATCACTGCCACCCGATTCCTGCCCGGTGATTTCGTCCCGGCCGCCAAGGCCGCGCACGGGGGCGAGGCATTGCTGGCCGTACTGGCCATCATCGTCTGGCACATGTACGGCGTTCATCTCAAACACTTCAACAAAGCCATGTGGACCGGCCGTCTGACCGAAGAAGAAATGCTGCGCGAGCATCCCCTCGAACTGGCCGACATCAAGGCCGGCATCGCCGAGCGTCCGCTGGACCCGCTCACCGTGCGCAAGCGCCAGCGCGTGTACATCCCGGTCGCGGCCGTCTTGACCCTGGTCATGCTCTTCGGCGTCTATGGATTCGTCAACGCCGAGCAGACCGCGCTCACCACCGTCCCGCCCCGCGAGGACGTTGTGGATGCCTTCGTTCCCCAGACGCCCACGCCCCTGCCGACGCGCGTTCCAACGTCCACTCCCACGGCGGTTCCTCCAACAGCAACGCCGTCCACAGAAAGCGCAGCCACCGAGCCTCCCACCGCGGCAGGTCCGACTTGGACGAGGGAGATCGGTGTGCTGTTCGCGGGCAAATGCCTCAGTTGTCACGGCGCGACCGCAAGTGGCGGGCTAAATCTCACGACGTACGCGGATGCAGCCAAGGGCGGTGTGACTGGACCGTTCTACGCGGCGGGCAATTCAGCCGGCAGTCTGATTGTCACCAAGTTCGAGAGCGGGGCGCACCCTTACGCGACGCTCACGGAAGAAGAACTCGCCCTCATCAAAGCGTGGATCGACGCGGGCGCAGGCGAATAAACGATGCCTGAATCAAAACGAGCCGTCTCCATCGAGGCGGCTCGTTCGATTCGTACCAAACCTCAGGCAGTCACCGTTTCGGATGCCTTGACCTTCACTGATTTGCGCTCCTCTTCCGCCACGCGGTGATCCACCACCTTCAGGTAGCGGACACCGAGTGAGAAAGCCGTCAGGCCGAAAGCGATCACGCCAAAGCCTGCCAGGAACTCGATCATCGAGGGCACGTACGACGTATAGGCCACTGCGGGCTCCCCGGGCAGATACGAGAGCACGATCAGCAGGCCGGAGAGATTCGTGTCCCAGCGATAGGCCACCACACCGCCGACCACCATGAGCAGGGCCGCCATGCGCCAGAAGGTGTGCTGGCGCGTGCGCGTGTTGAGCAGCAGGATCATCGGAACCAATGTGCCAATTAAAATCTCGCCAAACCAGAAGTTGAACGAAAGCGGGCCTTTGGTGACCAGATCCAGACCTTCACTTCGACCGGGCTGGTAGGTGTAGGTCATCGCCAGCCAGTCCCAGGCGCGGAAGTACAGGTAGCCGACCAGCGCCCAGCCCACGAAATACGCCAGTCGTTCGATGAGCGCATCATTGACCTTAGCCTTCGGGGTCAGCCGCGCCGATAACATCGAAGCAAAGAGCGTCAGCGAAATCCCGCCCACGATGGCCGAGAACATGAACAGCACCGCCATCTCCGGCTTGTACCAGAAGGGCCGCGCCTTGAGCACGCCGTACACCGCACCCAGCGAGGACTGGTGCAACATCGAAAGGCCTAGTCCGGCGATGGCGAGATAGGGGGCATAGTGATGGATGTGATTCATCCTCTCAGCCAGTTTGGGAAAGCGCGCCTTCAGCCATTCAAAGTTGGCAATGATGGGCAGTGACTCGAGAATCAACACGGTCAGGTAGAGACATACACACATCGTCACTTCCCAAAGCAGAGAGTGCTTGTTCCAGTAGACCACAGCGTGCCAGAAACGGTCCGGGCGGCCGATGTCGAGCAGGAGCGAAAGCATGGCCATGCTGTAACCGATCAGGCCGATGAACGTCGCTGTACGGGCAATCGGTTGGTAGCGCTTGAGGCCAATCAGGTAAACCGCGGCGCACAGACTGAACGCGCCCGCGCTCAAGGCAATGGATGAGAGATCAATCGTGATCCACAAGCCCCACGGAACGCGGTCGCTCAGGTTGGTGAGCGAGAGGCCTTTCCAGAAGACCAGCAGTCCGGCAATCAGGCCGCCCACCAGGAACAGGACGAGAACGCCCAGCCAGATGGTCCAGGCATTGGCAGTGAATTTGGCGCGCAGTCTTGGGATCATGACTCTACCTCCATCTCCTTCGGGTCGGGGGGCAGATAGTAAACGCGCGGACCGGTACCCAGGTCATCCCTCAAACGATAGGACGTATGCTCGCGCAGGATCTTGCTGACGGCCGAATCAGGATCATTCAGGTCGCCGAAGAGGCGCGCCCCGGTCGGGCAGGCCACACAACAGGCCGGGGTGGCGTCTGCATCGACGCCGGGGGTGAGACCAAGCTCGAGGCCGCGGTCGATCCGCTGATAGCAGAAGGCGCACTTCTCGACCACGCCGCGCGGCCGCCGCTCGACCTCGGGCTGTCCCCACTCCGGGACAGCCGGGTTCTCGCCCTCGAAGGCAGTCCAGTTGAATGACCGCGCCTCGTAGGGACAGGCCACTTCGCAGTAGCGGCATCCGATACAGCGGTCATAATTCATCATCACGATACCGTCCGGGCGATAGTAACTTGCTCCGACCGGGCACACGTCCACGCAGGGGGCTTTGGCGCATTGCATGCAGGGACGAGGCAGGAAGATCTGTTTGCCATCCAGCATTCCCACCGGCTTGACCTGGTTCCATTCGGTCTGCGGGGAAACATCGTTATGCGCCTTGCAGGCCAGTGTGCAGTAATCGCAACCGGTGCATTTGGATTGATCAATCACCATGACCCACTGATGGGGACCTGCCTCCACCGAACCCGAGGCTTCGGCCGGGCGAATCATGCGCGACCCGGCCACTACCGCCACACTGGCCGCGCCTATTTTCAGGAAATCGCGGCGGGAGAGAGACTTGTCAGCCATATTATTCCTCCTCATCTTTGTGAGAATGTTGGCGGGCTTCCACGACGCGGCGGTAGAAACGTTCCAGCCACGGAGCCAGGACCATACCTGCGGCCAGACCGACCAGGCCTGCCAGTCCGGCAAAGCCGAGCGGGCTGACCGGCTGAGGCTCCGGTGTGATCGCGGTGCCCTGATCCACAGGCGCTTCGGTCACAGCCACTTGAGCATCTTCAGAAGTATCGGCGGAACTCGCGGCTTCCGTCGGGCCGTGCATCTGCTCGGCATGACAGGAATTACAGGTATCAAGACTCGCTTGGAAGGAGTGATCGGGCACGGTATGGGCCTCTCGGCTTTCCATGTGCTCCACGTGGCATTGCACACAGGAAATGCCCTGTTTGTGATGCGACGAGTACGGGAAGTTCATGCTGGCTTCCTGATGGCAGGTGATGCACAATTGGGAAGCATCTTCATACTGCAACGAGCCGTCCTCTGATTTGATGGTCTTGATCGCCGCACTGTGAGGATCGTGGCAGACGACGCAGTCCATGCCGCGTTGGAAATGGGTACTGCCCTGCCATTCCTCCCAGCCGAAGCGCGTATCGCTGTGACACTGTCCGCACAGGTTACTGGTACGGTCCACCGGCATTGGGCTGTTGGGATGGTCCGCCGCGACCGGGCTGTGGCAGGCCTCGCAGGTAACGCCGTCGGCCCGCCACGAGGCGGTGGCGGGATCGTAGCCAGTCACATGGCAGACGAGACAAGCACCCGGCTTGCCCTGGTTGGCCCACTCCTGCTGAAACTTCGGATCGTCAGCGGCCTGCCCATGCAGGCCATTTTCCCAAGTCGCATGGAATTGTTGATGGCACAGGGAGCAATCGGGCGCCGCCTGCGGAGCGGGGGGTGTGCCCTCCTGGGCCTGGGCGATGACAAGCGTAATGCCTGCGGCCAGCAGGGCAAATACCAGGGCAATGATGATTCTTTCAAGGCGTGAAAACATTGTTACATCTCCTCAATGGGAATAGGCATGGATGGCGGGCGCCGGCGGGGCCTGGAGGAAGACCTTGCAGGTGAGACACTTCTCGTTCAGGTATCCATTGCTGAGGCGATAGAACTGCCAGCACGGCAACGGTGAG
>DAOTXP010000309.1:0-23486 GCA_034435275.1 Anaerolineales bacterium
ATCGCCGATGACAACCGAGGGCATCAGCCCCAGCGCGAGGGCGTGACGCGTTCCACCGTCCGCGGCGAGAATGAGATCGTCGGCGCGGACGATGGGACGCGCGGCGGCGAGGTTGGGCAAATGTCCGTTGGCAAAGATGAGGAGGCGAGGCATATTGGTACTCGGCCCCCTCCGCCCCTTCGGGGCACCTCCCCCATTTTTGGCTTTCTCGAAAATGGGAGAGGATGGGTGGGGGGTAAAAAAACCATCCTCGGCGGAGGACGGTTGATGCAGGTGACGATCCCTCCGCTGGCATAATCCAGATCAGGTGTTGCGGGTCGAGCGCGTGACGCTCCTCTCAGCCTGTCGGTTCACAGGCTCCCCGTTCGATTTGCAAAATGGAGTATATGCCGCGCGCCGGAGGCTGTCAAGATAGAAACCAGGTTTCCATGGAAAACCTGGTTTCTGTCAACGAACTCTGCGCTTCCACTCTTCCTTCAATTGAAGTTCCTGCGGGCTGGCGCCAGAATCGAGGGCAAGAAAGTCGGTGAGCAGGCGGTTGAATTTGAGGGTCTCGTCAATCATCGGGAAGTGGCCCGAATTTTCGAGCACGATCTGGTGCATCATCGTGGGCATGGGATTCAGGGTCGGCGCGGGGATGGCGGGATCGTTCTGCCCGTAGACGAGCAGACAGGGAATGCCGGTCTGCCGCACCGCGCCGAACAGGTTGTTGGATTGAAGCCCGGCCATCGAAGCGGCAATCGCCTTCGGGTCTGCCTTGACCGCATCGGAGAGGGCCGCGGCGGCTTCGGGCGCGCGGCTGGCCAGCCATTCCAGCAAGTCCGCCGGCTGACCATTCCGCAGGCGGGTATGCACCGCGTCGTAGTCCATCGGACAGTTGACCGCCATGATACGGTCCACGTTTTGCTGGAAGCGGCGGGCAAAGTTGAAGCCGACCAGCCCGCCGAGGCCATGTCCAACAATGGCGATCTTGCCAATGCCGAGAACGTCCATGAACTGGCGGAGCATGTCGGCCTGCTGGTCGAGCGTGTAACGCTCGATACTGCGGGCGGTCTCGCCGAAACCCCACAGGTCGAGGGCGTAGGCGCGAAAAGAGACCGAGGCCACCTGCATGGATGGAATCCAGTATTTCCACGATCCCACCCAGCCATGCAGGAAGAAAATGGGACGTCCCCTCCCCAGCACCTCGTAGTGGACAATTGCGCCGTCGAGAAAAGTGACACTCATTCGAATTCACATTCGCGAGGAGATTGTCTCGTCGCCCTTCACTTTACGACCTTCCGATCAGGGCCCTCGCAATCACACCTGTTCATTTTCCAAATTTCGCCAGAATGGCGCGCACGCGGTCGGTCAACTGATCGGGGGCAAAAGGCTTGAGCAGATATTCCTCGGCGCCCGCGTCGAGTCCGGTCTGAATCTCGGATTCCTGCCCTTTGGCGGACAGGAACACGACAGGAATATCCTTCAAATCTGGATTGGCCTTCATCATGCGGCAGGCGTCGTAGCCGGTCATGCGCGGCATGCGGACATCCATCAAGATGAGGTCAGGGTTTTCTCTGGGAGCCAGGTCCACGGCCTCCTCGCCGTTGGAGGCGGCGACCACCTCGTACCCGGCGAAGCGCAGGGTGAAGGCCACCAAATCACGGATATCGGGTTCATCTTCAGCGATCAGTATTTTTGCCATTCTTACCCTTTCCAGATTCATAGATGGGCAACGTAAACGAGAATGTGCTGCCTTCGCCTGGTATACCTTTACTGCTCATCCAGATACGGCCCTGATGCATTTCGATCAACTGCTTGACAATCGGCAGGCCGAGGCCCGTGCCCGGCGTTGCCAGCACGAGCGGATGCTCGCCGCGATAGAATCGTTCGAAGACACGCGGCTGATCTTCCGGGGTGATCCCGACGCCATTATCCTTCACATCCACCTGCACTTCTTCGCCGCCGTTCGGCGTATGGATGCGGACGAGGATCTGTCCATTCTCCGGCGTATAGTGATACGCGTTATCCACGAGGTTGTCGAGAATCTGACGGACGCGCTCGGTGTCACCATAGACGCGCGGCAGGTCCCTGGGCGCCTCAAGCGAGAGCGCCATCGGTTTGTTTTCCTCCTGCGAACGGCGCAGGATGTCCGCGAGCACGTCTTCGGCCACTTCACGCAGGTCGAGCGGCTGGGGTGAGAGGGTCACGCGCCCCGCCTCGATGCGCGAGATGTCGAGCAGGTCGTTGACGAGGATATTCAACCGTTCGGTGTTATTGCGGATGATCTGCAGGAAGTGCGCCTGATTCTCGTTCAATGCACCGGCCGCCCCCATCAACAGGATATCGGCGTAACCGCGGATGGAGGTCATCGGTGTGCGCAGTTCATGGCTGACGGTCGCCACAAACTCGGACTTCAAGCGGTCCACCTCGACTTCGTGCGTGATATCGCGGAAGATGGACACCGTGCCAAGGAATTCGTTGTGCAACATGACCGGAGCGAGATGTACGAGGATGATGCGGTTATCCTCGAGTTCGATCTGCTCCGCATACGTGTCGCCCGCCTGATAGGCGGCAGGCTGGTCGGACCAGCGGCTGATCGTATCCATCCATGTGCCGGCCGCCTTGCCAAACAGGCCGCCAAACGTTTCGAGAGGCTGATGGAGGACGCGCTCGCTTTGCAGTTTGAGGATGCGTTCCGCGGAGGTGTTCAGGAACGTGATGCGGTTGTCGACGCCGGTGACCAGCACCCCGTCGGCGACGGCCTCGAGGATGGCTTGCGAACGGCTGGCCTCCTCCTGCTCCTTGCGCAGCATCGTGCCGAGACGTTCGGCCTGGTCGCGGATCAATTCGTACAGGTGCGCGTTGTTGATGGCGACCGCCACCTGACCGGCAATGGCCTTGACCAGATTGAGCAGTTCGGCGCTGAAATAGGCTTCCTCCCGGTGGAAGGCCATCAACACGCCGATCACATCTTCACCGACCAGCAGAGGCGTGGCGATCGCGCTACGGTGATCGCGCGAACTTTGCGTGTTGCGCACCCAGCGCGGATCTCTGTGCAGATCGTCAATCAGCGCAGACTGGCGGTTCTCGACCACCCAACCGGCCAGTCCCTCGCCGACTTTAAGAGCCACGCTGCGGCCCTCGACAGTGGCTCTTGCAGTCAGGTAACCGTAACCGGCGCGGTAGTGAAGTAGGTTGTCCTCGGCGTGTAACAACATGATCGTGCCCTGTTCGGCGCCAATGGCGTCATTGAGCAGGGCCAGTGTGCGATTAAGCGCGCGATCCAGGTCGAGGCTAGAGGAGACCTCGGTGAGGATGCGCAGTAGGGTTTCGGTATTCTGTTGTTCGCGCTGCAACTGGGCGGTGCGTTCGACCACGCGCTGTTCGAGTTCTTCCGCCAGGCGCTGGGTCTCGGCAAAGAGGCGGGCGTTCTGAATGGCGACAATAGCCTGATTGGCCAGCGTGCTGAGAATTTGCTGGTCCTCCGCAGTATAGACATTGGGCTGATAACTCTGCGCCGAGAGCATGCCAACCGTCTCGCCGCCGAGGGTCATCGGCACTGCCAAGATGGACAGCGGCGCGCGCTCATCGCCGTAGGCCACGGCCCCGAGGACATCTGCCTGTTCGGCGTCATGCAGGATCAAAGGTTCGCCGGTCTTGATGACCTTTCCGCTCAAGCCTTTGCCGAGCGGCAGACGTTGAGTCGGCGAACGTTTGTCGCCATCCATTAGGTAAGCGCCTTCAATATCCTGCTGTTCTTTATCCAGCAGGGCAATCACGAACGATTCCACCGGCATCAGCCGTTTGGCTGCGCTGTGGACTGCCTTGTAAATCTCCTCCGGATCCAGGCTGGCGCCGATCTGGCTGGAGGCCTGGTTCAGGATGGAAAAGCGTTCCGCGGTGCGCACGGTGGACTGATACAAACGGGCGTTTTCCAATGCGATGGATGCCTGATTGCCAATCGTGCGCGCCAGTTCAATCTCGGTCAGGCCGAAGTGGTTGTCCCCACCGCCATGTACGAAGACCAGGGTTCGCGGATCGGGGGCGCCCAGCGGGAGAATCATCAAACCGCGCGTCTGGTTCCCAAGGAAATCAAGCAGGGGGGCCAGTTCGGGCTCGGCGCGCACATCCTCAACCGAGAATACGCCCCCTGATTCGCGCAGGCGGTCGAACAGCGGGGCGTTCGGAATGCTCTTGGGCGCGGCGCGTTTGGGGACCGGCAGAATAGCTTTGATCACAGGTTGTCCGCGTTCGAAGGCAATCACCGAGACGCGCAAGGCACCCAGCGCGCTGAACAATTCATTGGCCGTCAGTTCCTGAATCTGCCCCTCGTCCAGCAACCCGCTCAGGGCGGACGAGAAGCGGTTCAGCAAGGCCAAACGCTGGGAACGCTGATCCAGTTCCGCGGCGCGGGCGACACTTTCCTCAAACAGGCGGGCGTTTTCGAGCGCCACAGCCGCCTGGCTGGCAAACGTGGTCGCCACCTGAATCGATTCATTTGTGAACGAGTTGGCCTGCCAGCGTTCGAGCGCGATCAAACCGATCAATTCGCCCTTGGCCACAAGCGGAATGCCCATCCAGGAGAGACGCGGCGCTTCCAGCGGCGGGAAACGCGGATCATGACGCACATCGCCCACCGCGATCGCCTGGCTGGTGCGAATCATTTCCTTGAACAGGGCGCTGTCGGCCACATCCACGCTCAGCCCGAGGCGTTGTTCCGTGTCGGGGAAACCGCGCGCCGCGGAGACGTACAGGCGATCCTTCTCGCGCAGCCAGAGGGTGGCCGTATCGTACGGCAACACCGGCCTTAATTGATCGAGCAGACCGGCTACCAATTCGCTGCTCTTCAGGCTGGAAGTAATGATCGCGGCTACATCGGTCAACGCCTGCAATTGACCAGCGCGTTCCTGCGTGGTTTGAACCAGGCGAACATTTTCAAGGGAAAGCGCCACCTGTTGCGAAAGCGAGATCAACAGGGTCTCATCTTCCGGTTTGAAGGCGGCAGGCGTATTGAAATTATCCAGCACTAACACACCCAAACCCTGTTCCCCAGCCAGGATGGGAATCAAAAGGCTCGAAACCGGCAGGCGCCCGCCAGTTGCCTGACGATAGAGGTTGAGTTGTTCAGCCTCCAGCGGATAATCCCGCGTAAAGTTGACCTCATCCACGCGGCGCGGCCGGCCGTTGGCAAACACGGCGCCCGGCAGGGCTTCACCCGGCATATATGAAATCTGCATCATGCCCGCATTATCGGCATAGCCCGAAACGGCGCGCGGCAGGAGGCGCAGTTCCTGCGGATTCCATACCAAGACAACCCCGGCGTGTGCCGCGGGCAGGACGCGGCGGGCGCTGTCCAACAGCGATTTCACCACCGCGTTCGGATCCACACCGCTCAACTGGCGGCTGAAATCCAACAGCAGGTTCACTTCCTGCAGGCGGCGGCGCGTCTCATTCAGCAGGGCAATATTCTGTAACACGACCGAAGTCTGCCGCGCGATCTGGTAATAGACCTGGCGATCCTCGTCCGTCAGCGCGGGCATGGGTTCCGGCGTGACTGCCAGCATGGCCGCCATGGAGTGCCCCTCGATCGCGATCGGCAGGCAGATCAAGCCTTTTGCCCGCAAGCCGGTCAATAGAGGCGCATCGCGCCACTCGTCGCTCTCATCCGTGTTCGCAACCAAGATCGCATCCCCCGACGCCAGACAGGCACGCAACGGATTACGCTGACCGAAGAGGGCCTCTACGTTGGTGGCCTTCGGTACGCTGCCCAAGACGTGAAGGAGATGCGGCCCATCGGCAGTCTCCTCGGCAATGAGGGCCACGGACATCCCCAGCTGGGTGAGCACTTCGCGCCCCAGCGCCTGCAAAGCGGAGGAGGCATCCAGCTGGCGGCTGACCGACTCCGTGATAGCCAATCCAGCGCGGATGCGCTGGCCGCGCTGATCCAGGTTCTGGATGGCGATAGTCTGGTCGAGGTCCTTGCGCAGGAGCACCGGTAGGTCGTTCTGGGTCACCGAGAGCAGGCGTTGTTGACGCTGCAGGCCGGAAGAGAGCGACTCGATGCGATTGTTCAAATCGCTCAGGCGATAAAAATTGCTGATCGTCAATGAAGCCTGCGCGGCAAATGCCTCCAACGCTTCGATGGAGGCGCGGTCCGGGCGCATGCCGTCGCGGGGCGCGTCCACGCTCAATAGACCAAGCGGAGTGCCGTCCGCGTCTTCGAGAAGAGTCAACATGAAATCGTCCGGGTCCCAAGCGTTCGGGGAGTTTTCCACTTTCGCGCCTACAACCACGGAATACACATCGGCCGGGATGACCGGTGTCTGATCGGCCGGGATGAAGTAAGATCGGCTGATCTTGAACTCCGGCTTGAGCAACTGCTGAATGCTCTGCAAAGGCTGTTTGCGCGAGAGCAGGTCGGTTAACGTGTCGGGCGGCAGGCCCACACCGGCTACGCGGCGAAGCAGGCCGGTATCCGGTTCGTGTACGCTGAAAAGCACCACTTGGAACTGAGTCGCTTCCTGAATGCCCTGGGCAATGGCCTGCAACGATTGTTCCAGCGGCTGTTCGAAATTGATCGAATAATGCGTGTCGGTAAAGCGCGCCAGGGTCTCGGCCCGGCGGCGGAGGTTTTCAGCACGCTGGCGTTCCTCCTGGTAGCGACGCGCATTGGCGATCGCCAGCGCGGCCTGTGCGGCCAGGGTCTGCGCGGTTTCGAGCGCCAATTGATCGAAGAAGTTTGGTTGTTCGGCGTGCAAGTGAAGCAAACCGACCGTCTTGCCCTGCTGGGTGACCGGGACCACCAGTGCCGAACCAACGCCGTCGTGCGGAGGCGGATACTGCCAGCTGCCGGTGTCCGCGACCAGGAGGGGCTGGCCGGTGGCGAGAACCTGCCGCGTCAGCGGCGAGAGGGGATTCTCCTTACAGCCGAGGGAGTAGACGACGCGCGGATCATGTGGAGCCGACGCGGGGTCCAGAAGCAGAATCGTCCCACAACCAGCGCGGGTGGTGCGCAGACTCTCGGTGTGAATCACTTCGAGCAGGCGATCCAAGTCGAGAGTCGAATTAAGCTCGCGCGTGACGCGCACCACGGCCATCAACTGATCCACGCGGCGGCGCAGGTTTTCGTCGGTCTGGTTAAGCAGATTTGACCCTTCCACGGCAGCGGCAATCAGGCCGCCGGCGGTGGTCAGCACTTGGAGATCATTGGCCTTAAAGAAATCCGTATGACGACTGCCAAGCATGAATTCTCCCACGCTACGATCCCGCGCCACCAGCGGGAGAACAACGATGGATTCCATACCCAGCGCGCTGAAGTTGCGGATGTAAAGGGAATTGACGCGCTCGTCCACACTCAAGCGGCCGGAAAGGAACGGCTCCCGCGTACTCGATACGGAACCGAGAAATTCGCCCTCATGAAATTCAATGCGGTGGAGCGGTCTGGCCTGTTCGGGCGAGATACCCCACAATGAGGAGGATAATAACTGCAAGCCGGGGTGATCGTCATCCAACAGAAAGATGGCGGCCGCATCCACTTGCAGAAGGGCGGCAAGTTCCTGCACGGAGGATTGCAGGACAACATCCAGTTGAGCAGGAGAGATCACCAGGCGGGCGATGCGATCCAGGGATTCCGAACGACGGGAATGCTCGCGCGAGTCCTGAACGAGCACCGCGTTCTCGATAGCCGCGGCGGCTTGATCGGCCACGGTCCTGGCCAGACGCAGTTCGTCGGCAGTGAACGCGGTAGCCGTGCCGCGATGATTGGCGAGCTGGAGGTAACCCAGCAGGCGCTCACCGGAAAGGAGTGGGACAAAGGCCACTTCGCGCAGGCTGGCCAGCAGGGCCAGGTCGTGCAGTCCCAGTTCGTGCATCGTCAGGTCGCGCGTCGCGTCCGTCATCAGGAGCAGTTCCCGCTTTGCCAGCAGGCGATCCGCCGGGCTGCCGGGCTTGATCACGGTGCGATAAATGTTGACGACGTTCGGCGGCAGGCCCTTGAAAGGCATCAGGCCTTCGAGTGCATGCTCGTTCTCATCATAGAGCAGGAATCCGATAATCTCGATATTAAAGAGCGGCGCGATACTGTCAACCAGCCGCGTGAAGAGTTCTTTCGAGTCTTGGATCGAGCCGGAGGATTGCGCCAGGTTCGAGAGGCCGCGCAATTCGGCCATGCGTTTCTGCGCGGCTTCGAAAAGCCGTGCATTACGGATCGCAACAGCTGCCTGCCCGGCCAGCAGGGTCAGTAATTCCAAGTCGCGTTCCGCGAGCGTGGCCTGGGTGGTCTGACCGATCTCCAGCGTGCCGACCAGTTCGCTGCCAACCTGAAGCGGAATCCCAAGATAAGAGGCCAGGCCGGAGCGTTCGAGCTCTTCACTAGCAGGAGCAGACTTGATCTCCGGCAAGAACAGTGCCTGCCGGCGGGACGCTAGCGAATCGGCCAAGCCAGCAAACTGGGTGCGCGCAGATTTGACCACGCGCGGCGAGCCACTCTCCCCCTCGAAGCGGTACGGGACGAATGCCTGGGTGGCTGTGTCCCAGAGCTTGATCTCCATCCTGTCCGCCGCGACGAGGCGTTCCACGTTTTGAAAGACAGCCAGCAGGGTGTCGTTAAATTCGAGGCTGGCGAAAATGGATTGGGCAAAATCGGCTACGACTTTCAAGACCGTATGAGAAGCGCCGTCCCCCATTTCCAGCAGTGGCGCCAAATCCATACCGCGCAATGAGACCAGCATCAGCGGATACGGCCCCGGCACTTGATAGGAGGAGGCCTCCATCAGTCGCCCATTGACCGAAAATCGCTTCTGGCCGGGAGCCACGCACAAGTCCAGGAATTCCTCTGCGGGCCGCACGCGGCGCATCAATCGTTCGAGGTCAGGGGCCTCCTCTTCAGCCATGCCGAATGCCTGCCGCGCCGAGGCGTTGATATATTCCACCCGCCCGCCCGGCTCGATGATCAGCACAGATTCGTTGGATTGAGATTCAGGAGGAAGAAAAGATTGCAGGGCGGTCGGCCCGTCGAGAGGCTCCCGCGAGGACAGTTTAAGCAGCGCCCAGACCAGCAGGACGAACACTAGTCCAGCGAGGATCAATCCGACGCCCAGGCCCAACCCGGCAAGCATGGCAGGCAAACCCTCGAGCGCTAAGCGCTCAGTGCATCCTGTCGACGCGCCTCCGCGGCCAGTTCAGTGATTTCGCGAATGTCGGCAAACGACTGCCTGCTTGGAGACACAATGCCCACCGCCAGGGTCATGAACGGCACTTGTACGCTGATCCCATCCCGGGGGACTTGGATAAATCCCTGCTGGCGGTCCATAAAGTTATAGTGTGATTGAACCTCCTCGGCAAAGCGCTGTTTCATGCGCTCGCGGATTGCTTCCGCGGAGGCCTCAGCCGTAATGACAATAAAATTATCGCCTCCCGCGTGACCGATGAAATCACTGCTCGTACCGTGTTCGTCCACCACTTCGTTCAACAGCATGGCAGTAAAGCGCATCACATCGTCACCGGCCACGAACCCATAGACGTCGCGGAAGGGCTCGAAGTGATTGATACGGAAATCGAGCAGGGCCCAACCCGTCTCGCGGATGATGCGCCGCAGTTGCTCCTCGATCAAACGTCCGGCTGGGAGTCCCGAGCGGGGATCGGTGAGGCTCTCGCGCTCCGAACGGCGGATGGCACCGGTCACGCGCAGTTTCAATTCCTCGATGTCGAACGGCTTGGTGATGTAGTCGTCCGCGCCGAGTTCGAGGCCCTGCAATTTGTCGCTGCGCTCATCTTTCTGAGTCAGGAAGATGACCGGGATGTGACTGGTGCGCGTGTTCGTCCGCAGGGTGCGGCACACCTCGTAGCCGTCAATATCCGGCAGCATGATGTCGAGCACGATCAAATGTGGGAGCACTGAACGCGTCTTCTCCAGCGCGTCGGCGCCGCGTGAGGCGGTATCCACCTCAAAGTCCAGGCCGCCGAAGTAGATCTTCAGCATGTTCTGGATGTCGGTGTCGTCTTCGACGACCAAAAGGCGGGGTTTTCCCATACGAGCCTCCCAGTTCTAGTGGCGCCTCGAAAGTTTTGCATTACGGCGCACGGCTTCGATTTGCTCCTGTGTGACTTCCTTTTCAAACGAACGGAATCCGCTCAAGCGGAACCCGTGTCTGTGGGCCATGGCAGTGATCTCTTCCACTCGCTCGCGGGTAATCTCCTTGCCCAGCGTGTAATCCTCGAAGCGGCCTTCGAGCGCCAGGGCAATCGTTTCCGCCATGCAGGCATACGCCTTGCCGGGCGGGAACCCGAAGTTAAAGTGGAAATCAACGGGGCCTGGCACATCAACCATTCCGCCGTCAATCACTAATATATCATTTCTGACCCGCGCGACCATTGCAGAAACGTCGCGGGGGCGGGCCACATCGCAGACTACACTGCCCGGCTTGAGATGTTCCGGGCGGATGACGTCGTGGATGGCGCTGGTGACGGTCAGGATCAAGTCGGCTTCGGCGAGTGAATCCATGCTTGTGCTGACGATGACTTCGCTTCCGGTACGGACCCGGAGCCGGTCGCGCGTTGCTTCGAGCGCTTCCAGCCTGCGGCCAATCAGAATCAACCTGGCGACGTCGTCCACCAGCAGTTCGGCGCAGACCTGGCCGATCTTGCCGGTCGCGCCGACCACAGCCAGCATAGCCTCCTCCAGCGGGATGTCCATCACCTTGGCAGCCTCGCGGATGGATTCCACGGCGACGGCCACGGTGTAGGAATCGCCCGTCGTCACGGGGACTGTCAGGGCGTCCGCGATGGTGACTCCGGCGTCGCCCACCACCGAGGTGAACGCGCCGAGTCCCAGAATCTGCGCGCCGAGGCGCTCGGCCATGCGTCCCGTCTGGATAATCTTACGATAAACGCGCGCTTCCGGCAACTCCAACATTTGTCTGGGCGTGAGCGGGCAGGCGACCAGCCAGCCTCTCACCTGCCTGCCGGTGGCGGCGGAGGTGATGCCTTCGATTTCGGAGAGATAAACGGGGGGGAAGTGCTGGGAAAAGAATTCAATGACCGGCTCGCTCAACACGCGGCCGAGGAATGGATATTTGCGGCTGACATCACGCTTGATGTTGATTGGGTGAATGATAAAAGCAAAACTGTCCATTGGGTTACCATGATTCCGCCTCCGACTGCCGCTCCGGGCGATACAGGGCCCGGTGCAGGCTGGCGTTTTTCAGCATATGATGGTCGCTCTCTTCAAAATGAATGTCGTGATCAATGACGCGGCGTTCCTTCGACGCAATCAGCACCACGTCCGATTCGATCATGCGGGACGGGTAGACGATCAGGCCGGAGCCGAGGCGGCAGTTGTGCCCCACACAACTGCCCATGACGGGACGGTTCGAAATATGCAATTGCTGGTTACCATCCAGCGCGCGCAGGGGCACAGGGATCAGATTATAATCGGTGAAGGTGGAACCAGCACCGATAAAGGTATTGCGGCCGATCACACACATTTGCAGGCAGGTATTCTGTGCGATCATGGAATTCTCCATGATGGTGGTCATGAACAGGGCGGCGCGGAAGGGCAGGAAGGCCCCATCTCCAACGACGGACAGCATCAACTGAACGTCCTGCGAAATATTGACATTGTTGCCAATGATGCAGTTTTCGATCACGGCCCCGGCATTGATCGTGACGTTATCGCCGATGGTAGTCGGGCCATGAATGATGGCACGGGGATCAATGACACAGTTCTTCCCCACTTTCACCAGTTCCGAGCACTCCAGGACCTGACGGCCCTCGTAGAGAGCCCGGCCGAGAATCTTGAGTTTAAAGCCAAGATCGTGGCTAAGGCGGGTCTCGAAGCGTAAACCGCGGCCGAAGAGACCGAAAACCACGTCAGCAACGTAGACATGAATCCAGCAGTCTATCGCCATCAGCGAGCGGATCGGCACCTGGAAGACCAGGTCGCCGCGCTCATCGGCCATGTAAGTAGGTACGTGATAATACCCCACTTCCTTCGCGTCGAGGTCAATCACCAGCGGCTCCGCGTCCGCCACCGGCCCGCGTGGGTAATACCACAGGTCGGCTAGATAAAGATTTCCCGCCGGAGTGTAGGAGGTGGAAAGCGGCAAGGCATGTTCGCGGAAGGCCGGGTCGTCGGAGCGAAAGGCAGCGCGCACGGCCCGTCCGCGTTTGCGCGCCTCGGCGAGGAACACACGGATGTACCCTTCGTCGAAGAATAGGTTATCGCGGTAGACCAGCGTGGCCTCCCGCACCTGCGGCAGGCGCTCGCCGGGGCGCAATTCATGTTCGCGCGTCACGTAGGGCGCGAGCATCGTCCGTTGCCACAGCCAGAGCGGATGGTTCTGGACGCGCAAGTCGCGCGCCGCTTCGTTGAAGGGCGGAATCAATTTCGGAGCGGGGAGAATGACCTTTAGCATGATCCTGCTAGGCCAGGGGCGTTTTGTCTATTTCAATGGTGCAAACCGGGTCGCCCTCGGCAATGCACTGCGTTTCTTCCACATTGAATATCTTACCACCGCTCACCCAGTACAAACATTCCTGCAACAGTCCTACAGCCATATGGCAGGACGGTTCGCCAGTGTGGCGTCCCCAGCAAAGCGGACAGCGTTCGATATGCCAGAGCAGATTTGTGCCGGCATCCTCGAAACGTACGCGCTGATCGGACAAGCGATTGAAAAGATCGGCAAAAACCCGACCCCCGGTCTTCAGTTTGGCATTCAGCGGCAGGAGGCGGAAGGCGGATTCCGTCAGTCCCATCTGCGGACCGAACGCGCGCATCCCATATTTGAAACACACACGCCCGGCGCGCAACGCCAGGCCGCGTCCGCCGCGCGGACCGTAGGCCTGTTCCAGCATTGCCTGCAGGATGCTGATAGTCTCGAAGGAAAATTCACGCTCGAGGTTTTCGGACGGATAGTTGCCGATTAGTTCAGAACGCCCCGCCAGGTTGAGCACCGCATTGATGCCGTTACGCCCGAGCACCTCCTCCAGCGAGGCAAGCATGATCCGCCCCATCAGGTTCGGATAGAAAAACCGCTGTGAAGTGCTCATGAGGTGGGTGTCTCTTCGTCGAGGAAGGATTTCAATGTCTGTGTGAAGGGAATCGGCTCCTCCAACATGGGGAAATGCCCGGCTTTTTCGAATCGCACAATCTGTGCACGGGCAATCCCGGCCTGCATCGGCTTCCATTGCAGGGGGTGAACAACCTTGTCCTTATCGCCATAGATGCCCAGAGCCGGGACTTTGATCTGGTCGAGCATGGGACGCAGGTCCGTGCGGCGTAACGAGGCAATGCTCAACAGGAAGGATTCGAGGGTGGTGCGCGAGAGATCGCGGTCCATCATCTCCGGGAAACGCGGGTCGCTACAAATGATGCGAGAATAGAAATACTTCATCCAGGCGCGGAAGGGTCCCATCATGTTGAACAGGAGAAAAGCAGAGACGCGGTACCCGGCCATTTTCAATAAGGGCGCCAGGGATGAGCCGACGATGGGCGAACCCACGACGACCACTTTGCTGACACGATGCGGGTAGCGGATCGCCACCGACAGGCTGACCGTCCCGCCCATGCTGTGGCCGACGAGCGGAGCGCGGACGATGCCCAGTTGCTCCATGAACTGGTCCACCAGACTGACAAAATCCTGAACGGCGTAGGTCTCGCGCTTCTTGCCCGATTCGCCAAACCCCCAGAAATCCAGCGCGTAGGTGCGATAGGCCTGCCCCAGAATGGACATCGTCTCCTGCCAGAGCCCCCAGGAGCCGAGCCAGCCGTGCAACAGGATGACAGGCCGCCCGCGACCGTAAACTTCGTAGTGGACGATACCCTGATCAGTGGTGATCGAGGACACGGTGGATCAAACGCCGGAAGGCCCCTATCCCGCCGACTCCATTTCTGCGAGGATGCTATACAACAATTCCAAAAGCACCGCCTTGACCGACTTGCGGTTCGTGGCCGTACACGAAAGCAGTTTCACTTTCGAGTCGAGGCGCAGCGCATGGCGCATATCATCGAGTTCCCAAGCATCCTTCTTGTCTTGCTTGTTGGCGGCGACCACGTACGGGGTCGGTGCGTAGGCGCGGAAGGTCTCGAGGATACTGCGCGCCTCGCGAAAGGTCTCGGGGCGGGTGCTGTCCACCATGACAATAAATCCGAGCATGCCCTCCGAGAGGATCTCCCACATGAAATCGAAGCGTTTCTGGCCGGGCGTCCCGAACAGGTACAGCACTAGGTCCTCGTCCACGGTGATTCGCCCGAAGTCCATCGCGACCGTGGTGGCGTCTTTGACGGCGCGTTCCTCGGAGGTGGAAATCTTTCGCTCGGTCGAGACCACGTCAATTTCGCTGACCGATTGAATGAATTGTGTTTTCCCGGCGCTGAACGGCCCGGTCACCACCATTTTTACTGTCTGCATAAGTACGATTCCTTCCGGCGATAATGACTACAGCGAGCGGATCCGCCCGATCAGGCGGTTGACCAGCGACTTCTGCTCTTCTTTGTTTTCGGTCGGGAACATGCGGCTGGGAATTGGCGGCGCCATGCCCTCGGGACGGGTCACTTCCACCAGCCCGGCCTGTAACAGACCGTACACAATGCGGCGGATGTCCATCTCGTTCAATTTGTTGGCCGCGGCGATCTGTTTCATTGTATTCTTCGGATTGATATACGAGACCACCCGCCACTCCTCCACGCTCAAGTTCACGTTCTTAAGCGGGCGCTCGGTGAACTTGAGCGCCATATCCAGGCTGGGGATCTCGTCCTGTAACTGTTCCCACTCGCGCAACTGGCGCGAGCCTTCGATGATGATATTTTCCAGGTCGAGCCGCACGTTGATGCGGTCCTCCGGCGGGAGAACCTCCGCCTCGAAACGGAAGAAGCCCTCCACCCACGTGAACAGGCGGCGGACGATCTCCGTAAAATACTGCTGTAGATTCAGCAGGATGTCCTCCTGCGAGACGTACCCGGCGTTGATCAGCAGGAGGCCCAGTTCCTTGTCCGTCATCTGCCCTGCCCGTTCCACCAATGCGCGGTATTGATTGACGGTCAGCTTGTTGGCTTTGTGCAGGACGGTCGCCAGACGGTTATCCTCATGCCCGATACGCGCGTAGGCCAGTTTCCCGTCACGAAAAGCGACCGATGCCTGATCCGTCGGTCCGTCCACGATTAATGTCCCTGTCTTGCCGGCCAGGTTGATCAGGTTGAGCAGTTGGGTGATTGTAAAATCTCGCAGGTTACCGCGTAGCGCCATTCGTCCTCAATGTTCCCCTTCGCGGGGATGATTGGGAAAGATTATACTTGCAAGGGGAGGATGAGTCAATTAATAGGACTTTCACTCTTGTTAGACTGGATCATTAAGGCCGCGCCTCGACGTAAAACGCCACGCGGTCTATCGCGGACCCGAGGCTGGCTACCGCAAAATCGAACGTGAGGCTCCCTCCGGGCAACAACGCCTCACCCGCCTCCCAGCGGCGGACTCCGCTCACGCGCCCCGCCTCGTCATAGACCACCGCCAGGACCCACACAGTTTTTGCAGCCGGGCTGACGGTTGGCAGAATCACCTGCCCGCTGACCCGCGCTGTGCGCCCGCTTCCATCCACGATGACAAGTGTGTTTTGAAGCAGAGCAGGCAGGTAACGTGTGTCCGCCATGGGTACGCTGATTGCAGTCAGAATCCGCGCCTGTGCGCGTGCATCGGATATCGCCTCGGGGAAATAAACCGCCATCGGCATCTCCCCGCCCGGCGGCAGGAGATTGAGCGGCAGGATCGCGACCCGGCTGGCAAGCGTCTCCCCCCCCACACCGACCAGCATCACTTGTGCAGTGATGTTCTCCAACGCGTCTGCCGTATCATTGCGCGCCAGCGCGAAACACCATATCCCCCCATCCGCAGTGGGATAACACTCAATCTGCGGCACTGCAAACGGCACAGGCGTCGGCGTAGACTCGCCGGTCGGGTTGGCAGGGTCGCTGGGAATCAAAAGTCTCTGTCCCACCGACATGGCGCCGGGCGAGACTTGTGGATTAGCGGCCATCAACGCCTCCAGCGAGACGCCGAATTGTTCAGCGATCTCACTCATTGTATCCCCCGCCTTGACCACATACGTGAACGGTGTCGCGGTCGGCAGGGGCGTCTCGAATGATTCGACCAGCCCCTCGGCCCGCGCCGCAGTTGGGCTGGGAGTGAGTGTCAGATAGGGGTCTAAGGGAAGAGGGGAGAGGGATGGCTCAACTTTGGAACCGCAGGCGGAAAATAAAATCAAACCCGCCAGACAGACAAATAACATCGAACTTCGTAGTAGCGACTTTGGTCGCAGAACGACCGAAGTCATTCCTACAGATTTCGATAAGAACATGCAAAGATTATACCCCTGTGAAATATTCCGCTTCGATTCCCTGCCACGTCCCCTCGGGCAGTTGCATGAACTTCGTCAACAGCGGATGCACGCGCGCCATCTCTGCATACATCCGAAACGCGACGCGGCGGATCGAAAAATGCGCGTTGGCCGCGCCGCGCAATTGACAGAAATGATAGGCCTCCCGTAAATTGAATTGCGCCAGCACGCGGCGGTTGAATCCATTCGGGACGATATATTGCGCGACCTGCGGATCGAACGCGTGCAACTTCTCGTACATCTCCGCCGCGGCGCGCATGGCCGCCTCATAACGGGACCCGAATCCCGCTTCCGTGATGAGACGCGGGGTCGCGTATCCCAGCCGCGTGGATAGCAATTGCGGTGTCTGCGTCATCATGCGGTGACGTTTGAATTCGGCGTACGCGCCCTGATCCATCACGAGGTCGAAGGTGTAGTTGCAATACTCCAATTCGCGCAAGGGAATATCATGTTGACCCAATCGTTGTAATAAAGCATTGGCCAATTTTGTCAATTCAGATTTTTTGAGCGACTTGACACAAGCAAGCACATCCGCGTACGCCATTTCGCCAAAGCGATGCAGGACCGCCGCCAACACTTTCTTCTCACCGTCTTTGTCATAAGCAATGAGTTGGCACCAGTCATTTGATTTCCGATTTCCGATTTCCAATTCCCAATTTCCCAGTTCCAAGCTCGTCTCCATCAAATACGGCACCGCATCGGCATACTTCACCAGCGTCGGCGTCTCGGCCTTCGCCACCTCTCTTACCCTTTCACCGATGGCGCGTACCTCCGCCAGCGGATGGGACAACATCTTGCGGATGGCGTTCTCCAGCACGCGCGCGTTGGCGGTCATGCCCACATTCGCCAGCGACGCGGCGGGCAGGATGAAACGACAGACATCCACATACCGCGAACGGATGCGGCGATCCCAGGCTTCCTCGCTCTCGTGCTCGCGGCGCGGGGCTTTGGCCTCCACCAGAGCGCGCACGGGTGCAAGCGAATCAGCGTAGGTCTGAAAGAGCAGGCGCACGGTTTTGACATATCCATCGTGGAGCGGATGGTTTTCCAGCTCGGGCGGGACGGCGAAATCGTCGGGCCCCCATTTCTGGTAACGTGTGGACTTCTCCGTGTAGGAGGCCAGCCGATTGGACTCGATGGATTCAATCGCCACGCGCGAGACATTCTCGAAGGCCATGTGCAGGATGGCGTGTTCGGCCACCGAAGCGTGTCCGTAACCCACCACCCATTTCTCGTGGAACTGCGCGGACTTTTCGTCGCTCAATTCCGCGGCGATGTCGCGGAAAGATTCGGGCGAGCGCGAGGTCTTGGCAAAGGCCACCGCGATGGTTTCGGGCGAGAGATGTTTGGGAGAGAGTAAATAAATCTGTCGTTCGGGCATGGGAGTCTCCTCTGGCAAAGCCGGTGGGATTATAACAACGAAAACGCCCCGTCGAGTGACGGGGCGCGTAAAAAACGTGAACTTCGCGGTCAGGAAAGAATCTGCCGCGTCTGTTCCACATCCCTCCAAATCTGCTCCACCAGCGCCTCCACGCTGGGGAATTTCATTTCATCCCGCAGGCGCGCCATAAATTCCAGTTGCAACTCCTGCCCGTAAATGTCACCATCGAAATCGAGCAGATAGGCCTCCACCAGCGCCTCCTGCAGGTGAGGCGTGAACATCGGGCGGATGCCCACATTGGTCGCAGCGCGGTAACGCGCTTCGCCCAGCCGCGCCCAGCAGGCGTAAATCCCGTTGGCCGGGATGACCTTGCCGCGCGGATGGTCAATGTTGGCGGTGGGGACATCAATCCTCCGCCCACGCCCGTCGCCGTGGACGACCGGGCCGCGCAGGCTGTACGGATGGCCGAGCAGCTTGGCGGCTTCACCTATGTCACCGACCGAGACCAGTTTGCGGATGGCAGTGGACGAAACCACGCCGCTTTCGTCGCTCACGGCCGGCACCACCTCGACGCCGTATCCCAGTTCCCGGCCGATCTCCGTCAAACGCGCGGCGCTGCCCTCGCGTCCGCGGCCGAGGGCGAAATCGTAGCCGATCAGCAGGTGACGCAGTCCGAGCCGACGCGCCAGCCGCGCCATGAAATCGTAAGCGGAAACGGTCGAGAGGTCGCGCGTGAAGCGCTCGGTGATGAGGATGTCCACGCCGTGCGCGGACAACAGGTCAGCGCGCTCGTCGGATGTGGTCAGACATTTAATATCATGCCCGCCCAACACAGCCGCGGGATGTGGGTCAAAAGTAAGCACAACGGCAGGCGCGCCGTTGGCTTGCGCACCCGCCGTGAGTTGACTCAGGATGGCCTGGTGACCGCGATGGACGCCGTCGAAGACGCCGACGGTCAGCCAGGAGGATTCAAGAGATACGTCGTCGAGGGAACGAAAATGTTGCACGAGTTTCTGCTTTGGAGGGGCACGGCAGAATGATTTATCGTCAGTGCCCTTTGCTGCATCGCTATGCCCCTACTTGTTGGGTTCGCTGGAGAAGAAGACTTTCTTCGGCTGCCATTCTTTCGAGCCGTCTTCGCCGGTGGCAAGTTCCATCAGAGCCACCAGTTCGCCTGCCATACTCACGCCGCGCACGCGGCCTTCCTTCGCATCCGGCGCGGCCTTGACGCGATGCCCGTGACGGATTTCTTCGACTTCGTCGGGGTTGAGCTCGACCGCGGGCCAGTCGCCAAGCGCTTCCGCGGCGGGGATGAGATACTGGTACCAGTTGCCCGCCTGGAAGGCTTCCTGCAATTTGCGCAGGGGCGTGGCATCGCGCAGACTGAAGCGTCCGCTCTTGGTGCGGCGCAGACCGACGAGGTACGCGCCACAACCGAGGGCGTTGCCCATGTCGTTGGCCAGTGAACGGACATAGGTGCCGCTGGAGCAGTGCACGTCCACCACCACTTCGGGCGGCGCCCATTCGAGCACCTCGAGATGATAGACGTTGATCTTGCGCGGGGTCAGGTCCACGTCTTCGCCCTGACGCGCCATGTCGTAGGCGCGGCGGCCCTGCACTTTCACAGCCGAATACGGCGGAGGCGTCTGTTCGATCTCACCGATGAACTGCTTGAGCGTTTTCTCGAACTGTTCTTCGGTCACATTGATTGGGGCATTGGAACGCGTAAAGCGCCCGTCGGCGTCGAACGTATCGGTGCTCGAACCGAGGCGGATGATGGCCTGATAGCGTTTATCCGAGGCGGATACATATTCGCTCAAACGAACGGCGGGGCCGATGAGGATGACCAGCACGCCGGAGGCGCGCGGGTCGAGCGTGCCGGTATGCCCGGCGCGGCGAATGCCTGTGCCGCGGCGGATGGCTTCGACAACATCGTGGGATGTCATGCCAACCGGTTTGTCCACAACCAGTACGCCGGAGATGGCGTTCTTCACATCTTGACTGTTCACTTGGATTCCTCCTCAAACTCTTTGACGGTATGACCGTCACGAATTCTACCAAATCTGTCCTATTAATGCTCGTCTGAAAGCATCTTGTGGGTAGCCTCGAGTACTATCTTTTGCACGTCAGCCAACGAACCGGGAACGTCGGCCCCGGCCGCGGCCGCGTGCCCGCCGCCGTTGAAATGTTTGGCAATGGGGGATACATCCACACCGGGCACGAGCGCGCGCCACGAAATCTTGACGTGGTTGTCGGCCTGCTCGACGAAGATCATGCCCACTTTCGCGTCATCAATCGAAGAGATGATGTTGATGAGGTCGGCGTCGTCGTTACCAGTGTAACCGGATTTGCGTCGGTCGGCTAGAGTAAGTGTGCCCCATACGATTCCATTCTTGCGTTCGAGGCTGGAGAGACCCGCGCCCCAGTAACGCGATGCCTCGAACGAGCGGCGGACGAGGGCGCGCGCGTACAACTCTGGCAGGTCCACACCGGTTTCCATCAATGCGGCGACATCGCGCAGGGCCTGAGGGGATGTATTGGATGTGCGGAATCCGAGCGTGTCGGTGACGATGCCGGTCACGAGCGCGGCGGCAATCGGCTTGGTGATGGCAAGCCCCCACTCCGGCAAATGCTCGGTCAGGATGGCGGCGGTGGCGACCGCCTCCGCCTCGATCAAGTTCAATTTTCCAAACTTCTCGTTCGTAACGTGATGGTCAATGTTAATCTCGGGTTTTTCGAACGACTCGAAAACCTTGCCCAGCCGTTTGAAATCGGCGCAGTCCACAGAGATGAACGTATCGAACGCGCCCTCCGGCTTGTTCCGGATCTGGTCACTGCCTTCCAGATGGCGGAACGAGGCCGGGACCCCGTCCTGTAACACCATCTGGACGGATTTGCCTGCGTTTTGCAAGGCCAGGCCGAGGGCCAGCAGTGAGCCGATGGCATCGCCGTCCGGGCGGACGTGCGAGGCAATGACGATAGTTTGTGCCGCCGCGAGGCGGTCTCTGATTTTAGCAACGATCCCGCTTTTCATTTCCAGATGCTTATCCTCTATTCTCGATTCTTTTTTCACGCAATTCGGCGAGTACTTTTTCGATGTGGTCGGCGTTCTCCGGGGTCGGGTCCCAGTGGAAGCGCAGGCGGGGGAAAACGCGCAGGTCGACGCGCCCGGCCAAGGTCCGGCGAATGAAGCCGCTGGCGCTTTCGAGCCCTGCAAGCACCTGTGCGCGCCGCGCTGCTCCCTCCACCGCGGAGACGTAGATGTCCGCATAGGCAAGTTCCCTGTCGACTCTTACGTCCGTGACATAAATAAGTTCCAGGCGCGGGTCGCTGATCTCGCGGATGAGCATTTCCGAAAGTTCCTGGCGGATGCGGTCCGCTATACGCTGAAGGCGAATTCCCGATGGCATTCTAAATACTGCTTGCCTCAAAAGTGATTCAGAAACCTTGTAATTTCTGTGAAGTTTATTCCACTTTCTCCAACAGATAGCACTGAAGCATATCGCCTTCCTCGATATCGTGGAAGTTCTTCAGTCCCACGCCGCATTCGAAGCCCGCGCGGATCTCGCGCACATCGTCCTTCTCATGTTTGAGCGAGGACATATCTCCCTCGAAGACGATATCCTTGCCGCGCATCAGGCGGACCTTGGCGTTGCGGCGCAGTTCGCCCTCCAGCACGCGGCAGCCCGCGATCTTGCCGACCTTCGAGATCGGGAAGACCTTGAGCACCTGGGCGCGGCCGATGACCTTCTCGGTGAACTCGGGTGCCAGCATACCCTTGACCGCCAATTCGATATCTTCCGTCAAGCGATAAATGATATCGTACAAGCGGATGGATACACCTTCCGCTTCCGCGAGTCTGCGCGCCGCCACCTCGGCCTGCACGTTAAAGCCGACAATGATGGCCTTCGACGCCGAGGCCAGCAGAACATCGTTCTCACCGATATTGCCCGTTTCGGCATACAACACTTTGATGGCGATCTCATCCTTGCCCAGTTTGTCCAGTTCGCCGATGATCGGCTCGAGCGAACCCTGGACATCGGCCTTGAGCACCAGGTTGAGTTCCCTGGTCTCGCCTTTCTGGTAGGAGGAGAACAGATCTTCGAGCGAGACCTTCTTGCGCGCCTGCGCAGCGGATTTGGCCGCCTCGACACGCTCGGTGACGAGGTCGCGCGCCTCGCGTTCCGATTCGAAGACCTGGAACAGGTCGCCGGCCGCGGGCACTTCCGAGAATCCCATCACGCGGACGGGGGTGGACGGCCCGGCCTTCTGGATTGGCTTGCCGCGAAAATCCGTGATGGCCTTCAGCCGTCCGTAGGTCGGACCGGCCACGACGATGTCGCCGGCTTTGAGGGTACCGTTCTGAATGAGCAGTGTGGCCACCACGCCTTTCGATTTATCCAGTTCGGCCTCCACGACCGTCCCGATGACCCTGCCGTTCGGGTTGGCGCGGATATCAGCGTTATCGGCCACCAGCAGGATAGCCTCCAGCAGGTCGTCAATGCCCTGCTTCTGTTTGGCCGAGACCGGCACCACGAGAGTGGACCCGCCCCAGTCGTCGGGGACGAGCCCCTGTTCAGCCAGTTGCTGTTTGACGCGGTCGGGATTGGCGTTGGCTTTGTCTATTTTGTTGAGCGCCACGACGATGGGCACGCGCGCGGCTTTCGCGTGGGCTATGGCTTCCTTCGTCTGTGGCATGACGCCGTCGTCGGCCGCCACGACCAGAATGACGATGTCCGCGCCTTGCGCGCCGCGCGCCCGCATGGCGGTGAACGCGGCGTGACCGGGCGTATCCAGGAACGTGATCGTGCGTCCCTTCTGCTCCACCTCGTATGCGCCGATATGCTGGGTGATGCCGCCCGCCTCGCCCTCCGCCACGTTCGCGGAACGAATGGCGTCCAGCAGGGTGGTCTTGCCGTGATCCACGTGACCGAGGATGGTCACGACCGGCGGGCGGGTGGTGAGCGTGCCCGCGTCTTCACCGGCGATTATCTGCCGCCAGAACGGCACCTCGCCGACTTCCTTTTCCTCGACCACCGCAACCTGTTCCGGGGCGGCGTCGAATCCGTACTCAGCAACCACGATGGCGGCCGTATCGAAATCCACCGACTGGCTGATGGAAGCCATCACGCCGTTGGTCATCAGTTTCTTAATGACGTCAATGGGGCTTTGTCCGATCTTTTGCGCCAGATCGCGCACCACGATGTTGGCGGGCAGTTCGATCTTCTTCCCGTTTTCGCTCATAGGCCACCTCCAGAAAAACACAGGTGCTCTGATATCTCGGAATCCACGCAGGGATTCACGAGACAGAACATACAAATCGGCGGAGAACGCCCGTGAGCGAGAGAGGTCAGCCGTTACATGGGCTAATCACTCACAGGGTCTCCGGGGAGCGAGAGGGCAAAAGCCTCCAGCCGTTCCCGCTCGTCCTTGGTCAACTCGGTTTTCAAGGCATGTGCCAGCGCGCCTTTCAGGCCACGCTCCCAGCAGGCACGGTTGTCATGCAGGTACGCTCCCCGCCCGGCTGCTTTGCCGGTCGGATCCACCCGCACACCTTCCGCGGTGCGCACGATGCGAATCAAAGACCGCTTCGCCATCACCGTGCGGCATCCCACGCAGGTCCGCTGGGGGACGTGTTTCACGCGCTGGACAGGTTTCTTGGACACCTTGGTTCAGCACCTCACCCTACCCACCCCGTCCCTCCCCTTCCCTCTCCCACTGGGAGAGGGAAGGGGAG
>DAOTXP010000310.1:0-1997 GCA_034435275.1 Anaerolineales bacterium
GCACCAGATGGCAGGCATCTACGTCACGCGCGGCGACCTGGACGGGGCGATGAAGTTGTACCAGCAGGCTCTGCAAATCTTGGAAGGCCTGGGCGACCTGAAAGGCAAGTCCGCCACGCTGCACCAGATGGCAGGCATCTACGTCACGCGCGGCGATTTGGACGGGGCGATGAAGTTGTATCAGCAGTCGCTGGAAATCAAGGACGGCTTGGGCGACCTGAAAGGCAAAATAAGAACACTTGCAAATATGGCTTCAGTAATTCAGAATAGCGACCCACAACGTGCCTTGTCTTTGTATGCAGAAGCATTGGATATTTCGCACAAGTTACAAGAACCCTTTGCTGTAGCAAATGTTTTAAGCATGATGAGCATGCCATTGATTGAAACGAAAGAATACCAGAAGGCGTTGGGAAATCTAATTGAGGCGTTCAACCTTTTTGTTCAAATGCAAGCCAAACGGGAAATAGACTCAACTGTCGCTCGATTGCGAAACATGCGAAACACGATTGGGGGAAACAATTTTGATCCGCTTTGGAGCGAAATAACCAATCACTCTCCCCTGCCTGAGTGGCTGGCGCAATCTCCCTCACCCCAGCCCTCTCCCGAGGGGAGAGGGGGGCAAGAGCAAGGCATGACCGCTGAGCAGTTCATCGCGGGCGCGATTCAATCCGCGCGCGAGAAGCGTCCCGAGGCGGAGGGGTACTTCAACGCGGCGCAGAAGATGGCGGCGGATTCGAGCGCGCCGAAGGAAGTTCAAGAATTGGGCAGGGTCTTGCAGCGAATCATGCTCGGCGAGAGGAACGCGGATCTCTCGTCCCTGCCGAGGGAGTGGGCGGATATAATACAAAAGATGAAAGATGAAGGATGAAGGGTGAAAGATGAAAGATGAAGGGTGAAGGATGAAGGCTTGCCCTGAGCCGCCGCGCTGAGATTGTCGAAACGGAAGTCGAAGGGATGAATATGTCATTGTGGGACGGCGTTCTTCCGCCGAAGCAATCCCCTTGTAAAAGGAGACTGCTTGTTGCGTCAGGCCAGGGCTTCGCCGAAGGCTCGCAGTGACATTATTATCACCGTGCTATAATCATGGCAAATAATTTGGAGATAAAAACATGGCAACCCAAAAAACATTTACGGCAATTGTCGAGCGGGATCCCGAATCTGGCTGGCTGATTGGCGAAGTGATGGAACTGCCTGGCTGTTATACCCAGGCGCCCGACCTGCCCGCACTGGAAATTAACTTACGCGAGGCGATCGCCGTATATTTGCAAACTGCGGGCAAAATCGGGAAATCCCCCGAATTCGTCGGCGCTTTCCGCATCGGAATTGCGGCATGAGCAAACTAAAACTGGTCCCTTATGCGACGCTGTCAAAGGTGGCGGAGGCAAAGGGATTCAAATGAGTTCGCCGCGTGGGAAGCCATAATACGTTTCGCGACAAATCGGGCAAGATCATCGTGATCCCCGATCATGGTTCGACGGTGATTTTCCGACCCTTGTTACGTAAAATCCTGCGCGATATGGGTGTTGGTATTGAAGAATACGAAAAAATCCTGAAAGAACTTTAGCGAAAAAGCTGAGGAATATTTCAAGTCCGCGCAGAAGATTGGCGCGGATTCCAATGCGCCGAAGGAACTTCAAGAGTTGGGCAGGCCGTGCAGCGAATCATGCCCCGCTTTGTCGGCTCTAAAATCCCTGTGCCCGGACCGAGGTCCGGGCGCAGGAGTGAATGGACACGAACGCGGAGTTAACTCACGGCACGACTTCCAGCGTCCACGTGTCCTTGTTGTTGGAGAGGTCCAGATCGCCGCCGACGGAGAACTTCCTGGGGGCGTTGGCGTCGGTCACGCGGGCAGTGTTCGTGATGCGCCTCCCGGCTTTTGTCCTCACCGTGTACTGGCATTGGAAGGTCCAGGTCTCACCGGGATCCACCAGCCCGTCGTGGTCCGTATCGCCGCCGGTGTACGTCACCGCCCTGCACTTGTCGTCGGTCACCTTCGG
>DAOTXP010000311.1:0-8570 GCA_034435275.1 Anaerolineales bacterium
TAGAAAGACTCTGTGCTCTCCGCGGTGAAGCCACAGGAAATTCTGGGGATTGACTCAACCGACGTCCACATGCGTGAGGCGTGCCAGGAATTTATGAAGGAGGAACGCGGGCAGGATCAGCAGTCCGTGCACGGCAGCGCTCAAACCGAACAACGTGGCGACCGATTGCAAAAAAACATTCAGCGGCGGCGCGACGTTGGTCAACATCCATGGCCCCGCGCCCACCAGCAGCGCCAGGAGGAACAGTCCGCCCACCCACACACCGAGCGGAAGCCAGGCGTGACGGTCGGAGGCGGAGGGCAGCATGGTGCTGCTGACCGCGAAGGTGAGATAGAACCACAGCCAGAAATCCTTCACGCTCGGCAGGGCGGCGAGTCCTAGAACGAACAAATTGAATTGGCCGTTGCGCAGGAACTCCCACAGCGGCAACAGCGACAGGCGATAGACCGCGGCGTAGGCCACGAACAGTCCGCCCGCGATGAGCGGCGCGGCGCCGATCAATGAATCGCGCGCCGCGTCCGTGCGCTGGGTCTCGACGTAGCCCAGTTGCAGGCGTCCGTCTGCGGTAGCGCGCGGGATGAGCGAAAATCCGCCCGTGCGCACACCGAGCAGGCGCGCCATGACGAAATGGCTGAACTCGTGCAGAAACACGCCGGGGAAAAATAACGCCGAGAACAGCCCCATCGTCAGCGCGGGGTGGCGGGTGGCAATCAAAATGACCGCCTGAATCTCGCGATGCAAAAGCCGCTGGAGGAAGACCAGCGGCACGAGCATGAGCACGAACCAGAGCAGACCGGTGAAGGAAGAAAAAATATCCATAGGCGGATGGTCTTTTCAAAGCCGCTTGACAAATTCGCTGATTTGGAACGCGAATAACGCGAATGGGCGAATTTCACCAATTTTCTTGGGTTTATTCGCGTCATTCGCAAATTCGCGGCGTTCGCGTTGAGAATCCTCAGACTTTGAGAAGGTCATATCCGGGGGCGATGCATTGCGGATTTCGCGAAAAAACGAATGACGCGAATTTATCTTATTCGCGCCATTCGAATATCGGCACTGCACACGTTCTGTTCATCTCGCCGCGGCCTGCGTGATGGCCGCAAATTCATCCACCTTCAGGCTCGCGCCGCCGACCAGCGCGCCGTCAATTTCGGGCTGGGAGAAGAATTCGGCCGCGTTAGCCGCGGTCACCGAGCCGCCGTATAGGACGCGGATGGCCTGCGCCGCGTCGTCCCCGAACAACTCGGCCAGCGCGGGACGGATCACTTCACGCACGACCGCGTTCGCGGCCGGGCCGGTGGAGGCTTTTCCCGTGCCGATGGCCCACACCGGTTCGTAGGCGATGACAAGGCGGGCGGCGTTGACGGGATCCACGTACCGCAGGCCGGCGCGGGTTTGACGCGCCACCACCTCCCCGGTCCGGCCTGATTCGTATTCGGTCAGCGTTTCGCCGACGCAGACGATGGGAACCAGTCCAGCCGCCAGTGCGGCGCGCACCTTTTTGTTCACAGCCTCGTCGGTCTCGCCGAAATACGCGCGCCGCTCGGAATGTCCGAGGATCACATAGTTGCAGAACTCGGCCACCATGTTGGGCGCGACCTCGCCGGTGAATGCGCCTTTCTCCTCCCAGTGCATGTTCTGCGCGCCGAGGCCGATGTCCGTGCCCTGCAACAGCGCCGAGACGGCCACCAGCGCCGGGAACGGCGGGCAGAGGACCTTTTCCACGCCTGCGATATCGCGCAGTTTGATGCTCAACGAGAAGACCAGGGCGCGCGCCTCCTCGACGGTCTTGTTCATTTTCCAGTTGCCTGCAACGAAGGGGGTTCTCATTGTTCAAGGGAGTTTGTTGAGATAATCCTGGGCAACGACCCGCACCCAGGGCGGCGTGTCGAGGTTGGCCAGCAGATCGTTGAGTTGAAGCCTGGCCTGTGGATTGTTTCCCTGCCTCATGTTGTATTCCGCGCCGAGCAGTTGGGCCAGCGCATAATCCGGCTGGAGACGCTTGAGCTGGTTCAGGAACGCAAGCCCCTCCTCCTGGCTGACATTGTAAAAGGCATGGCGCGATTGCGCGGCCAGCGAAAGCGGTTCGTCCACGCGGGCGATGGATTCAAACGGCACGTAGACGGGCATGTCCGGCGAGATGGAAGCCTTGTAGACGGATTCGTTCAGGTGGTCTTTCAATTCGGGCGAATAAGGCTGGTTGATGGGATGCGTCCGTACTGCCCGCAGATACATGGCCGCGGCCGCCACCCAGGCCTCGCGCTCCTCGAACAACTTCGCGGCGTCGAGAAAGAACGCCTCTTTCTCTTCTGCCAGCGCGGTGGCCGCCGTCAACGTCTCATAAGCCAGGCGCGGCTGGTCGGCATCCCAGTATGCAACTGCCAGGTCAAGGTACGCGTACGGGTCCTTGGGATGTTGTTTGACGCGCTCAAGCGCGGCCTGGATGACCGGCGAGACGACCGGCGTCGGCTCCGGCGGAAGAGGCGTGACCGGAGGGGCGTCCGTCGGCTTCGCGTCCGTCGCATGACTTTGGGCGGTCGCGGTCGCGCCCGGGCCGGCCGGCGGCTGACGATTACTCCGTATGACGATGAACGCGGCCAGTAGACACAGACCTATCAGGGCCGCGATCCCGCACCCAACCAGCGGCGAGCGCTTCTTTTTCGGCTTCTGCTCTTTGGAAGCAATGGTCGCCGCGCCCGGCATGGCCGGCGGAGCGGCTTTCTTCGGCTCGACCTGGGCAGGTTTCGCTGCATCCACAGCCCTGGGCGAAAGCGTGACGCGCGTGCCCTGCATGGGAATACCGGCCGCCTGCCAGGCCTGCTTGAAGGCGGTCACCATCGAGGCCACATCTGCGTAACGGTCGGCGCGTTCCTTGGCGAGGGCTTTGAGCAGGACGCGCTCGACCGATTCGGGCACGTTCGGATTGATCACGCGCGGCATCGGCAACGGCGAATAGATGTGGTCGTGGATGATCGAGAAGGGTGTGTCCGCGCTGAACGGCACCTGCCCGACGACCATCTCATACAGCATCACTCCGAAGGAATAAATATCCGTGCCCTCGTCCAGGTCCTTCTTGCCCATGGCCTGTTCGGGCGAAATGTACTGCGGCGTGCCCATGATCTGGTCGGAGGACAGGGTGGATTCCCCGGCCTGGGCGATGCGCGCCAGCCCGAAGTCCGCGAGATAGATCGAGCCGTCGGGCGCGAGGAGAACATTGGAGGGTTTGATGTCGCGGTGCAGGATGCCCGCCTTGTGCGCGTACGAGAGTCCCGCGCCGACGGCCTCGATAATTCTGGATAACTCGTCCGTCGCGAGCGGGCCGCGCGACAGGCGCGCCTTGAGCGTCTCCCCCTCGATGAATTTCATGACCAGATAAGGCCGCCCCTCATGGCTGGAATAATCGTAAATCGGAACGATGCTGGGATGGTCCAGTTTGGCCACCACCCGCGCCTCGCGCTGGAAACGCGCGATGAAAGTTTGATCTTCAGTAAATGCGGGATGCAGGACCTTCAAAGCCACATAACGGTCGAGCGAGGCGTGGTACGCCTTGAAGACCGTGGCCATGCCGCCTTGTCCCAACTGCTCGATAATGCGATATGGCCCGATGTTTTCGCCAGCGTTGAAAGACATGGATCGTCCTTTTCAAATGGTTTGTCTGATTATAGCCGAGGCTTGTGAAATCAGGTTACGCCCATGTAAATTGTGAGTAAATTGAAACAAAAAGCAGAACGCCCCGAAGGGTCATCGCGTTCGGGCTGGATTTCAGCAAAAACCTTCGGGGCAGTGTATGATGTCAGCCGCTATTTGTCGAGCAGGGCCGCCACACCGGGCAGTTCCTTCCCCTCCAGAAATTCCAGCGAAGCGCCGCCGCCTGTCGAGACGTGCGTCATCTGTTTGGCGACGCCCGCCTTCTTGACCGCACTGGCGGAATCGCCGCCGCCGATCACGGTCGTCGCGCCGGACTCGGCCAGCAGTTTTGCGAGGGCGAATGTCCCCTCCGCGAACTTCGGCATCTCGAAGACACCCACGGGGCCATTCCAGACGATGAGCCTGGCTCCGCTCAACTCGCGTTTGTACAACTCGAGCGTCTTCGGGCCAACATCCATGACGCGCCAGCCCGCAGGGATTTTGTCCACATCCACCACCCGACTCTGCGCCTCGGCCTCGAATTTGTCCGCGATGACCGCGTCCACGGGCAGGATGAGTTTGTCGCCCGCCTTCGCCAAAATGGCTCTGGCCATGTCAATAGACGCAGCCTCGACGAGGCTGTCCTGCATATTGTGGCCTTTGGCCGCGAGAAACGTGTTGGCCATGCCGCCGCCGATGATGAGTTTGTCGCATTTGGCCAGCAGGGTCTCGACCACGAGGATCTTGTCGCTGATCTTCGCGCCGCCGAGGATGGCAATGTAGGGGTGTTCAGGATTCAAAACCGCGCGGCCGAGATATTCCAGTTCCTGTTCCATCAGAAAGCCGGAGACGGCGGGCAGGAAGCGCGCCACGCCCTCGGTCGAGGAATGCGCGCGGTGCGCCGACCCGAACGCGTCGTTGACGAAGACCTCGCCCAGCGCGGCCATCTGCCTGGCGAGGTCGAGGTCGTTCTTCTCCTCGCCCGCGTGGAAGCGCGTGTTTTCGAGCATCAGCACCTCGCCGGGCCTCAACGCCTTCGCCATCTTTTCCACTTCGGGGCCGACGCAATCGGGCGCCATCTTGACGGGACGTCCCAGCAGATTTGCCAAGACCTCCGAAGCGGCCTTCAGGCTGAATTCAGGGTCGGGCCCGCCTTTCGGCCGTCCCAGGTGACTCATCAGAATCACCGACGCACCCTGATCGAGCACATACTGAATGGTCGGCAACGAGGCTTTGATGCGCTTGTCATCCGTGACCTTCCCGTCCGCCATCGGCACGTTGAAGTCCACGCGCATGAGCACGCGCTTGCCTTTGAGATCGATGTCTTTTACGGTTTTCTTGTTCATGGCACACCTTCAAAGAAACCTGGTTTCTCCAAGAAACCAGGTTTCTTTATTGTTCTTAGAGAGACTTCGCCATCATGGCGGCCAGGTCCGCCGTGCGGACCGAGTAGCCCCATTCGTTATCGTACCAGGCGACGATCTTGGCAAAGGTACTTTTCTCTTTGCCAAGCACCATCGTGAACGGCAAGTCAACCGACGAGGAATGCGAATCGCCCTTGTAATCAATACTGACCAGCGGCTCATCCACGGCTTGCAAGATTCCCTTAAGGCGCGGCGTCTTGGCGGCATCGCGGTAGGCCTGGCGCAGTTCTTCGGTGGTCGTGGCGACTTCGAATTCGGCGGTCAGGTCAATGATCGAGACGGTCGAGGTCGGGACACGCAGGGCGTACCCATCCAGTTTGCCAGCCATGTCGGGGATGACCAGTTTGAGCGCTTTGGCCGCGCCGGTCGAAGTCGGGATGATGCTCAGGGCCGCGGCGCGGGCGCGGCGCAGGTCCGAGTGCGGCAGATCGAGAATCTTCTGATCGTTAGTGTACGCGTGGATGGTGGTCATGAAGCCGCGCACGATCTTGAACTTGTCGTGAGCGACCTTCACCGCCGGGGCCAGGCCGTTGGTCGTGCAGGAGGCGTTCGAGACCACATGATGGGTCTTCGGATCATACTTGTCCTCGTTCACGCCCATGACGATGGTCAGGTCCTCGCCCTCGGCCGGGGCCGAAATAATGACTTTCTTGGCCTTGCCGTGCGTGATGTGATTGACCGCGCCCTTGACGGTCTTGCCTTTCTTGTTGACACCGTCTTCCTTAATGGTAAACAGGCCGGTGGACTCGATGACGATCTCCACGCCCAGGTCGCCCCACGGGATGGCGGCGGGATCGGTCTCCTTGAAGGCCTTGACCTTTTTTCCATCAATGACGAGAGCATCCTCCTGTACCTCGACCTTGCCGTCAAACCGGCCATAGTTCGAGTCGTATTTGAGCAGGTGCGCCATCGTCTTCATGTCGCCGATGTCGTTGAACGCGACGACTTCGAGTTCCTTCGGGTAATCATCGCGGATCGCCTTGAGCACCTGGCGTCCGATGCGACCAAACCCGTTAATGCCAACTTTGACTGTCATGGGAAACCTCCAGATGAAAACTGTTTGTGATGAATTTCACGATACATTTTACCCCAAAACCGGGGAAAAATGTCACTACGAATCGTGTGCAATTGTAATCGGTTACGCAAAATTTCCTGCCAAATTCGCATGCAATCACAGAATGCTGCGAAGGGGGCTAACTCAGGGGCCCGGTCCGTTCAAAGTAAAGGTCCATCAGCACCTGTGCAAGTTTAACTGAATCATGCCGCCAGGGATGATCGAGGTCAACCAGATCGGCGCAATACAGGCGTTCATCGCGGAGGGAACGCGCGTCGACGCGCACCCAGGCCGAGGCGTCCGGGAGTGAGGCGGAATAGTTCTCGTTGCAGAGTACCACGTCGAACAGATCCTCGCCGACGTGTTCTTCGAGCGCGCGAACGTGGTCGTAGCATGAATAGGAATCGGTCTCGCCTGTCTGTGTGGCAATATTGCAGATATAAACCTTGATGGCGCGGCTGGCATGGACAGCGGCCATCAAGTCATGCACCAAAAGGTTGGGCAGAATACTCGTGTACAAACTGCCCGGCCCGATGACGATCATCTCGGCATTCAGGATGGCCCGGATGACCGGAGGAAAGGCGGGCGCGTTGTTCGGTTCGAGCCAGACGCGGCGCACCTGTCCCGAAACGATGGGAATACGGCTCTCCCCCTCCACGCGCACCTGATGAACCACCTCGGGCAGTTGTACGTCGGCCACCAGTTTGACATCATGGAGAGTCGAGGGGAGCACGCGTCCGCTTACCGAAAGGACGCGTCCTGATTCAGCCACGGCTTCCTCGAAACTGCCGGTGATGTCGCTCAATGCCGTAATGAAAAGATTGCCGAAGGAATGGCCGTCGAGACCGGGCTCGCCGCTGAAGCGGTATTGGAACAGGCGGGTGAGCATGTCCTCGTCGTTGGAGAGCGCCGCGAGACAGTTACGAATATCGCCGGGCGGCAGAATGCCAAGGCTTTCGCGCAGGCGGCCGGAAGAGCCGCCGTCATCGGCAACAGTGACGATGGCGGTCAGGTTGCGGGTATGATCCTTGAGGCCGCGCAACAGACTGGCCAGTCCATGGCCGCCGCCAATGGCGACCACGCGCGGACCGCGCGAGCGGCGGTTGAACTCCGCCAGTTGGTCCACCACGTTGCGTCCGGGTTGCATAAAGGGGCGCAGGAAGGCGCGGTTCAAACCCCAGATGCCGTAAATGAGAATACCCATCCCCATCCCGCCAAAGACCAGCACGCGAACGATGCGCGGCAGAAAGCGTAAAGAGGCATAGGAAAGGATCGTTAGAAGGGTTTCATTGGTGGATTCGGTGCGATAGAAATCCAGCAGCAAAATGGCAAGGCCAACCCCCAGTAACGTCAACCCCGCCAACACCACCAACATCCAGCGTTTGATGCCCAGCCCCGGCGACAGCAGGCGGACGAGGGTTTGCCAGGCGCTGAGGGCGCGTCCCGGTGCGGTTTTCGGGCGGTTCATAAAAGGGAATATAGCAGGGTTCGGAAAGGGAGTCAACGGGCTGGGTTATAATAATCGCATGGGATACGTTATTGCCATAGACATCGGCGGCACACAAATACGAGCCGCCGTGTATTCTCACGAAAGCCATTCGCCCGTTCGATTACAACGCATCCAGAGTCATGCGCCCGGTGAAAAGGTCTTCGACCGGTTGGTGGGGCTGGTGGACTCCCTCCAGCCGAAAGATGGGAAAGTGAAAGCCATCGGCGTCTCCGCGCCGGGCCCGCTCGACCCGCATAGCGGTGTGGTGATGACGACGCCGAACATCAAGGAATGGCGTGAGTTTCCGCTCACGGCCAAACTGGCCGAACGGTTCGGCGTGCCCACCTTTCTGGACAATGATGCCAACCTGGCCGGTCTCGCCGAATGGAAATTCGGCGCGGGACGCGGCCATCACAACGTACTATACCTGACGATCAGCACCGGCGTCGGCGGAGGCGTGATCATCGGCGACCGCCTCCTGCAGGGACATCACGGCCTGGCCGCCGAACTGGGGCACGTCACCGTGGACGCGAGCCACTCCGCACCGGTGTGCGGATGCGGGTACCGCGGTCATCTCGAGGCGTTCTCCTCCGGGACGGGCATCGAGCGCTTCGTGGCAGACGAACTTTCCGCAGGGAAAAAATCCATCCTGACGGGGAGGCCCTCGGCCAAGAAAATCGCCGAGGCCGCCATGCAGGGCGACCTGCTGGCGCGCAAGGCTTATGCCCGCGCCGGCAGGTATCTGGGAATCGGCGTGGCCAACTACCTGCACATCTTCGATCCTTCGATTGTGATCTTCGGCGGCGGCGTTTCGATGAGCGGCCCCCTGCTCTTCGAGCCGTTCGAGGCCAGTCTGCGAGAACATGTCTTTCACCCGCGCTACCTGGAGGAATTGGTCATCGCCAGGGCAGAGCTGGGCGACGACGCCGGTCTGCTGGGCGCGCTGGCGCTTGCCAGGTTGAAGGCTGAAGGGTGA
>DAOTXP010000312.1:0-6616 GCA_034435275.1 Anaerolineales bacterium
CTGAGCGCAGGGATTGTTACTGTCACCAGCGTGATTAATTCGGATCATATTCTGGATGCGCTCATGGACAGCGCCGACGAGGCGCTCTACCGCGCCAAACGCGGCGGCCGGAATCAGGTGCAATTCAACGTTATTGCCGCAGAGGCATCATGAGGTACTTATGACGAACGAAGACCGGGCGCCCCGCCCCAATGTAGCAATAACCTATATGTGGATCGGAGCATTGCTTGGCGTCATCCCGTCCGCCCTTTCCACCCTGCTGGGAGTGGCGGTGGAGAACCTGCCATTATCTTTCGAGGCCGTCGCAGCCGTTCAAAGGGCCCATCCCAATCTATGGATCTTCAACCTGGGTCCGCTGATCCTGGGCGCGGCGGGTTTCCTCCTCGGCCGCCAGCAAAAGCAGATGCTCGAACTCAAGGAGAGTCTGGAAGGGACGGTGGAGGCGCGCACGCGGGAACTGGATCACGCTTACCAGACCCAGACCGTGCTAAATTCCCTGCTCAGCGCCTCCCTTGAAAACATTTCGTTGAAGGAAGTGCTCGACCGCGCCCTCCAGGTCATCCTGGACATTCCGTGGCTTCCCACCCATACCAAGGGAGGCATCTTCCTGGCGGAAGGCCGCTCGAATACGCTGGTGCTTCAAGCCTCCCGTAACCTGACGGAACCGCTGATGGTCCTGTGTGCCCAGGTGCCCTTTGGCCGCTGTCTGTGCGGACGCGCCGCGGCCAGCCAGAAAATCGAGTTTGCAGATTGCATTGACGATCGCCACGAGAATCAGTATCAGGGAATCCAGCCTCACGGTCATTACAACGTCCCGATCGTGTTCGAGGGACAGACCCTGGGTGTCCTGGTCCTGTATCTCGACGAGGGACATCAACCTTCCTCGCGTGAAAAGACTCTGCTCGAAGCCATCGCCAACACCCTGGCCCACATCATCAAGCGCAAACAAACGGCTGAGCGCCTGCGACTGCAGGGCATCATGCTCGAATCGGCCGCCAACGCCGTGATGGTCACGGATTCCGAGGACAGGGTCCGGTGGGTCAACCCGGCCTTCACCACACAGACCGGCTACAGCCTCGAAGAGATTCGCGGCCAGACGCTCGGCTTCCTCCACTCCGGCGTACAAGATGCACACTTTTACCAGCGCATTCGCGAACAGGTCATGGCGGGAAAGATATGGCAGGGCGAGATCGTGGATCGCCGCAAGGACGGGAGTCACTACTTCAACCAGCAGACCACCACCCCCGTCCGCGACGAGAGCGGCCAGATCCGCTACTTTGTTTCGATCATGCAGGACATCACCGACCGCAAACACAGCGAGCAGGAAATCCAGCGGCAAAAACAATACTTCGAATCACTTGTAAAGGCCAGCCCGGTTGCCATCGTCATCATGGCACCCGATTTCACCATCCGTTCCTGCAACCCGGCCTTCGAGGCTTTGTTCGAATATCGGCAGGACGACATCCTTGGGAAAACCCTCGACGAACTGATCGTCCCATCCGATCAAAGGGAACAGGCGGCCCGGTTTTCGAACACCGCCCTCCAGGGAGACATCGTACACGCCATCGTCCAGCGGCAGGCAAAGAGCGGGCGGCTCATTGACGTGGAACTGGCCGCCGTCCCGGTGATGGTGGATGAGGAGCGCATCGGCGCGCTTGCCATTTATCACGACATATCCGAACTCGTCCAGGCGCGACGCGAAGCCGAGTCCGCCGCACAGGCCAAGGCAGAGTTCCTCGCCAATATGAGTCACGAGATCCGCACCCCGCTCAACGCGGTCATCGGCATGACCAGCCTCCTGCTCGATACGAAACTGGACAACGAACAGCTGGACTACGTCGAAACCGTGCGCGCCAGCGGCGACACCCTGCTCTCAGTCATCAACGACATCCTGGACTTCTCCAAGATCGAAGCGGGAAAGATGGTCATGGAAAAACAGCCGTTCCACCTGACCGCCTGCATCGAATCGGCCCTCGACCTGCTGGCGACCAAGGCCGCCGAGAAAGGGCTCGACCTGGCCTACATCGTTCATGAAAACACTCCCACAAAACTGCTCGGCGATGTCACACGCCTGCGTCAGGTGCTGGTCAACCTGGTCGGCAACGCCGTCAAATTTACCGAGAAAGGCGAGGTGGTCGTCTCCGTTTCCACGGAAGCCGCGCACGAGAAAGAGTACGTGCTCAAATTCGCCGTTCGCGACAGCGGCATCGGCATTCCGCAGGAACGCATGAGCCGCCTCTTCCAGGCCTTCTCACAGGTCGATTCCTCCACCACGCGCAAGTTCGGCGGGACCGGCCTGGGCCTGTCCATCAGCCGCAGTCTGGTGGAACTGATGGGAGGTCAGATCTGGGCCGAAAGCGAAGAGGGCAAAGGCTCCACCTTTCACTTCACCATTCACGTTGAGGCCGCACCGGCCACCACCGGTTTCCAGCCGCGCGGCGTCCAGCCTGATCTCGAGGGCCGCAGACTTCTGATCGTGGACGACAACGCCACGAATCGCCTGATCATGGTCAAACAGAGCGGAGGCTGGGGCATGGAGACGCACGCCGCCTCTTCCGGGACCGAGGCCCTGTCCCTGCTCCGAGGCGGCCAGCCGTTCGACGTGATCATCCTCGACATGCAAATGCCCGAAATGGACGGCCTGGCCCTGGCGCGCGAGATCCGCCGCCTGCCAAATGGTCCCACCCTTCCGCTCGTCATGCTCACTTCGCTGGGACGCCGCCCGGACGGCATCGAAGATATCAACTTCGCGGCCTTTCTCTCCAAGCCCATCAAGCCGATGCAACTGTTCGAAACGATCGCCTCCGTCCTGGCCGACCGCCCGCGCGCCGCCCGCCAGCGTCCCGAAGGCCCCATCTTCGATACGTCGCTCGGCGACCGCCATCCGCTGAGAATCCTGGTCGCCGAGGATAACATCGTCAACCAGAAAGTCGCGGCCAGCCTGTTGAACCGCATGGGCTACCGCCCCGACATGGTCGCCAACGGAATCGAAGTGCTCGAGGCGCTGCGCCGTCAGGCCTACGATGTCGTTTTGATGGACATGCAGATGCCCGAAATGGACGGCGAGGAGGCCTCCCGCCAGATCCTGCAACACTGGCCGAACGACAAACGCCCGCGCCTGATCGCCATGACCGCCAACGCGCTGGAAGGCGACCGCGAGCGTTACCTCACCGCCGGGCTGGACGGTTACGTGAGCAAGCCCATCAAGGTAGAGGAATTAAAGCAGGCACTCGAAGCCGTGAATCCACTTCCGCGAAAGACCACACGTCCATTGAGACTGCATGAGAAATCGCCTGTTTCTTGAGGAGGCCGCACAATGACCCTTGATCCCTCTGCTTTGAATAATTATCGCGAATTCATGGGCGAGGAGGCGGATGCATTCATCGTTGATATTGTCGAGACCTTTCTTGACAATGCCCCCCGATTGCTCACGCAAATGGAAGCCAGTATGGCAGGCGCCGATTCCCAGGGATTCGTGCGCGCCGCCCACACACTCAAATCCAATTCCGCCACGGTGGGCGCCACGTTACTCGCCGGCCTGGCCGCCGAACTCGAGAGCCGCGGCAAAAGCGAAAATTTAGCCGACCTGACCGAACAAGTCAGGCTGGCAAGAGAAGAGTTTGTGAGCGTGGCGAAACTCTTGAAACCTTGAAATCAGTGTTAATTCCCTGCCGTACAGAGAGCCAAATCGGACGCGGACGAGCGCGGAAAACGCGGAGAAAAACAGAAGTATCCGTGTAAATCCGCCTTCACCCGCGTTTTCCGCCTCCCGTTCTTTGAAATGTTCGGCAGGGAAATTGTTAATTTACCCCAAGCCTCACCCGTACGAATAGCCTGTCCGCCGCGACGCGCGCAACATCGCCTGCATCCGCCCGCCCATTTTCCACACGGATGCCCATCGGTTTGGCTGCCTGAGGAACATGTATCAGATATTCACACAGGCGCGCCTCCACGCTTTTCTCATCCAACTCGAGTTCGGCAAACGCGGTGAGGGGCTTGCGTTGCAACACCAATCCAACGTCCGCGCCGCCGCGTAAATTCTTCCACCACGTCCGGTCGCGGCTGGTGAGAATCCACAGACAATCGCCCTCGCGGTAATAGCCGACAGGCGTGGTGTATTTCTTTCCCGTCTTGCGACCCTTTACCGTGATGAGCATCATGCCGTTGCTCAACAGTCCGTGGAAGGGAGAACGCAAGACCCAGGCCATAAAATCATTGCCGTTCATTCCGTCACCCCATACATCTGGTCAGGGGCGAGCAGTTCGGGGAAACGCGCCCTCAACCTCGTCCGCGCTTCGTAGCACAGGTGACAGGCGTCGGCGTAGCCGGAGGCGTGCGGGAGGTTGTATTCGGTCACCAGCGCGGCGGGCCCTCCCGCGAGCAGAAGTCCACAGATCGGGTGCGCGTCCGCATCGTATTCGGCACAGATTTGCTTCAACGGTTTCTCGAATAAATTACCAAGTACCAATCCCTGACAAACATGAAGATTACCCAACGGATCGAGATGGACGCGCCCCGGCTCGCGCAAATCTTCATGCGGACATTCGTTGAACGTCTCCCACGGATGCAACGCGGCGCGCGTGACGAGGCGGCTGGCGCGGCCGCGATACATGACCTGCCCCTCCTCCTTGATCTGTCCGTACGTTTCGGGCGCGGCCCCTTCAGGTTGTGCGATGCTGATCATGCCCGTTGGAATATTGAGCCACTTGGCCGCCACCAGGGCGTTCTGCGGTTGTTCACCGAGGCACTCGCCGCAGTGGTACACGTCACTACTGACTGCCAGGTCCTCCAGCAGGCCTTTGAACGGCTTGAGCCATTCATGCGCGTCCGCGACCGATTTGGCCCAGTACGCGTTCGAGACCACCCCCGCGTGAAAGCCCATGCCTGCCGCAAGTTGAACGCCGCGCACCAAAATTGCGTAATACAGGAACGGCTCGCCGCCCTCGAAATAAATCCATTCCACGCCCGCATCTTTGGCCTGTATCAAAATCTGCTCGACCTGCTCGAGCGTGAGGGTGCCCATCTGCCAGGGACTGCCCCATACGAAACAATGATCGCACTCGTAGGTACACTGGTACGTCAGGAGGATGTGCAGGCCCGAAAGTTTCATCTTGCTCTCCGAGTCGCTTTTAGTGTACAGAAAATGGCGGCGCGAGTCATGGGTCAAATATCACCTTGCGGCTATAATAAAGGTACTCGTTTGGAGGAGACATGCCCAACGTTTTTGCATCCACCCATCCGCTGGTCGCCCACAAACTGTCCCGCCTGCGTGACAAGCACACCGAGCCCAAGAAATTCCGCGAACTCGTCCGCGAGATCGCCGCCCTGCTGGCCTACGAAGCCACCGCGGACCTGCAAACGGTCCCGCGCGACCTCGAGACGCCGCTCGCCAAAACGACCGGCGCGGAACTCAAGGAGAAGATCGGCCTCGTCCCCATCCTGCGCGCGGGACTGGGCATGGTGGAGGGCTTCTGGGAACTGATGCCCAGCGCCGAGGTCTGGCACATCGGGCTGTACCGCGACGAGAAGACCCTGCGCCCGGTGGAATACTACAACAAACTGCCCATCGAGCCGCGCGTCTCGGTCTGTCTCATCCTGGACCCGATGCTGGCCACCGGCGGTTCGGCCACCGCCACCGCGGACGTGTTGAAGCGCTGGGGCGTGAAGAAGATCAAGTTCGTCGGGCTGATCGGCGCGCCCGAGGGAATCAGGGCCATGCAGGCCGCGCATCCCGACATCCCCATCCACCTCGCCGCGATTGACGATCACCTGAATGAGCGCGCCTACATCGTCCCCGGTCTCGGCGACGCGGGCGACCGTCAGTTTGGGACGGGATAGCGAGGTCGAATCGTAAACTTCGAGGAGCCAAAGTCCCAACCAACAGGAGCATAAAATGGCCGAACTCAAAACCAGACAAAACGATGCAAGCGTGGACGATTTCCTTGCCGTCTATCCCGAAGAGACGCGCAAGGACTGCTACGAAATCCTGAAGATGATGAAGGCGGCTGTCAAAGCCGAACCGAAAATGTGGGGAACGAGCATCATCGGCTTTGGGAGTTATCACTACAAAAGCGAGAGGAGCCGTCAGGAAGGCGATTGGCCGCTGGTTGGCTTCTCCCCGCGCAAGCAGAATCTCACCCTTTACATCATGACGGGTTTCGACCGGTACGGCAATCTGCTCAAAAAACTTGGCAGGCATACGCTCGGCAAGGGCTGTCTCTACATCAAGCGCCTGAGCGATGTGGATAAAAAAGTGTTGAAAGAACTCATCGCCGAATCCGTGAAGGTGATGAAGGCGAGTCACAAATAAAAAGAAGGCGGCATGACCCAGAACTCCAGCGGAAGCAAGATCGCCGAGTTGAGATACCGCGCCTGGGGTGAGACCAGGTATTCCAGCGGCACGACCTATACCACCTTCCAGTTCACCTCCCAGCGCAACGAGACCGCGCTCGGGCTGTATTTCTATAATGCAAGATGGTACGACCCTTCGTTAGGCAGATTCACCCGCGCGGACACGTTCGTCCCTGGCGGGGCGCAGGGCTATGACAGGTACGCGTATGCAGATAATGATCCTGTCAGATACACAGATCCATCCGGGCATTACAGAGTAGAAGAC
>DAOTXP010000313.1:0-1544 GCA_034435275.1 Anaerolineales bacterium
GTCTTCGACATCTATTATGACCGCGCCGTGGTGGTTTATATATCGGGAAATGGCCCCCGCGCCTATTCCTTCGTGATCAGCCTCACCTGATTCTCGTAGAACAGGTAATCCCACGCCCAGTTGACCAGCACCAGCAAACGATTGCGGAAACCGATCAGCCGGTAAATGTGCAGGAAGACCCAGATCAGCCAGGCGATGAATCCGCTGAACGACAGCCCCCAGATGCGCGCCACAGCCGCGTTCCGCCCGATGGTGGCAAGCAGGCCGGGGTCCTAGTAGTGAAACGGCGCGGGCGGACCTCCGCGAATGATTCGCAACAGATTGTCCGCGGTCGCCTTTCCCTGCTGGAGCGCGACCGTCGAAAGCATGGGCAGAGGCTGACCTCCACCGTTTTCGACGTAAGCCGCGTCGCCGATGACGAAGACCTCGGGATGCCCGGGCAATTGCAAGGTCGCCTCGGTCACGATTCGACCTGAGCCTGCCTGCCGCGCCCCCAGCCGGTCCGCCAGCCCGGCCGCCCTCACGCCCGCCGTCCAGATCAGCGTGCTCGTAGGAATCCTCGCCCCATCTGCCAGCGTGACCTCTTCCCCGTTGTAGTCCACAAGTTTGGTATTCAGCATGATTTCCACACGCTTGGAACGCAGAAGATCGAAGGTGGCCTTGCGTAATTCAAGCGGATACGCGGGCATCACACTGCTGCCTGCTTCGAGCAGCAGCACGCGCACGTCGTTCAACTCCATTGTTGGATAATCCTTCGTCATCACGTGGCGGTTGAGTTCCGCCAGCGCGCCCGCGGTTTCGACTCCCGTTGGCCCGCCGCCGACCACCACGAAGGTCAGCAGGGCGCGGCGTTTCTCTGCGTCGGCCTCGCGGCTGGCACGCTCGAACACAGCCAGCAGGTGGTTGCGCGTCTCGACCGCGCTTTCAATATTTTTGAGATCAAAACTGTTTCGCTCCACTGACTCCAGCCCGAAGAAATTCGTCTGTCCGCCGACCGCGATGACAAGATAGTCATACGCGATGACCGAGCCGTCCATTTTCACGTAGCGCGCCTCCAGGTTGACCTCGGTCACTTCGCCCATTTGGAAGGACAGGTTCTTCTGCTTCCGAAAGATCGTGCGGACAGGATACGCAATCTGCGCCGGGAGCAGACCGGCAATGGCGACCTGATACAACAAGGGCTGGAACAAGTGATAGTTTTGCTTGTCAATCAATGTGATGCGCACCGGCGCGTTCGCCAGCCGCCGCGCGGTTTCCATGCCGCCAAATCCTGCACCAATGATGATAATGTGGGGAGTATCCATTTTCCCTCGATTCTTTTACTTGTGAAATATTACACTATTATTATAACCAAAATAGTCTGATTTGTAAAGATAATTGCTGTTCCCCCACAAAGAACTCGACGGGCTGCGCACCCGTCGAGTTGGTTTTATCGCCAGAACAAAAACTGATCCAATCCTGTGACCGCCAGTTGCAGCGGCACGCCTGCCAACCGCGCAAGAAGGCCGACCAGCCTCCAGAAGCCTGTGTTCACAAATGGCACA
>DAOTXP010000314.1:0-3091 GCA_034435275.1 Anaerolineales bacterium
ATCTCCGCCAATGATGTGGGCATGGCGGTCAACCCGTTGGGCTTGCAGGGACAGATCGAGGGCGGCGTGATGATGGGGCTGGGCAACGCCCTGACCGAGGAATTCATCGTGGAAGAGGGGCGCGTCGTCACGGACCGTCTGGCGCGTTACCGCATCCCTGGCATTATGCTCACCCCTGAGATCATCCCCATCGTCGTCGAACATCCCACCGCCGAAGGTCCCTATGGCGCGAAGGGCGTGGGCGAGGTATGCAGCATCCCCACCACGCCTGCCATCACCAACGCCATCTACAACGCCGTCGGCGTGCGGATGGACAAACTGCCTGTGGATCAGGAGATGATCGCGCGGGAGATTTGGGAGAGGGAAGGGGAATAGAAAGCCTGGACTGAGCGAAGTCGAAATGCGAAGAGGATTCTCTCGGTTTCGCACACGAGAGTCCTTTTTTCATCCCTCCTGCTTATCGGGTAAAATCAAGCCGATAAAAGGCAACCTATGACCAAGTTCACTGGCTATCGCTGTTCGCTGTGCGGCACCGAATACCTGCCGGGCCAGGTCACCTATACCTGCCCGAAGGACGGGGGCAACCTGGATATCGAACTGGATTACGAGGTCATCAGGAAGAAATTTCAGCCCGAAGACATCACCAGCCGCGGCGATTTCTCCCTCTGGCGCTACGAGCCTCTCCTGCCCGTCAATACGCCGAAGGGCGAAGCGACTCCCCTCCACCTCGCTGGCTGGACCCCCGTCTTCAAACTGCCGCGCCTTGCCGAGGAACTTGGCTTGAAACATCTCTGGCTCAAGGACGAGTCGCGCAATCCCAGCGCTTCGTTCAAGGACCGTGCCTCCGCCATTGTGGTGGCACGGGCGCAGGAAATCAAGGCTGAAGTGGTCGTGACCGCGTCTACTGGCAACGCGGGGGCGGCGCTGGCGTGCATGTCCGCCGCGGTGGGGCAGAAGGCCATCATTTTCGCGCCCAAGTCTGCGCCGCCCGCCAAAGTGGCGCAACTGCTCATCTTCGGCGCGAAGGTCATCCTCGTGGATGGGACCTACGACGACGCCTTCGACCTGACCGTTCAGGCGTCGAAGGAGTTCGGCTGGTATTGCCGTAACACGGGCTACAATCCGTTCACGGCGGAGGGGAAGAAGACCGCCGCGCTCGAAATCTGGGAATGGTGGGCGGAGGCGCATCGCGACTGGCATACGAAAGGAAGTCCGCTCAATAACCACACGCCGCTCACCATCTTTGTTTCAGTGGGCGATGGCAACATCATTTCCGGCCTGCACAAAGGCTTCAAGGATTTGCTCAAACTGGGATGGATTCCCAGCCTGCCGCGCATCGTCGGAGTGCAGGCCGAGGGGTCGGCGGCCATTGCCAACGCTTTTCGCGACGGCGGCGAGACCATCGTGCCCGTCTCCGCAAAAACCCTCGCGGACAGTATCTCCGTGGATCTGCCGCGCGACGGTGTGCGCGCTGTCCGCGCCGCGCGCGAGACCAACGGCACTTACGTGACCGTGTCGGATGCGGATATCCTCCGGGCGATCGCGGAACTCGGACAGGTGGGCGTATTTGCGGAACCTGCCGGGGCGGCCGCGTACGCGGGGTTGGTTGCGGCAACAGCCTCGGGCGGAGTCGGGAGCGACGATCCCGTTCTGGTGATGAACACGGGGAGCGGCCTAAAGGATGTCAAAGCCGCGATGCAGGCCGTCGTCGAGGCGCCTGTGATCGAGCCGACGTTGAAGGCGTTGAAGAAGCATCTGGGAAAGTCGAAGGGTTGAATCAGTTCGGGCGGGTGAACCAGACCCAAATCCCGCGTGAACCGTTTCTGAACCCGCATTGGATATGATGTGCGTTGAAAAATTTACGAAGCTATGAGACCAATCTATTCCATCATTGCCCCCATCTACAACGAATTCGAAAATCTGCCCGAACTCTACCGCCGCATCAGGGAAGTGATGGATTCTTCGGGCGAATCCTGGGAACTCGTGCTCGTGGACGACGGCTCGACCGACGGCTCGACCGACAAAATCCGCGAACTCGCCCAGGCAGATCAGCGCGTTCGCCCCGTCATCTTTGCGCGCAACTTCGGCCACCAGGTCGCCATCACCGCAGGCTGGGATTACGCCCGCGGCGACGCGGTGGTCATCATTGACGCCGACTTGCAGGACCCGCCCGAGGTCATCCTCGAACTTGCAAAGAAATGGCGCGAGGGGTACGAGGTCGTCTATGCCGTGCGCGCAGAACGCGAAGGCGAAACGTGGTTCAAGAAAATCACCGCCGCCATCTTCTACCGCCTCATCCGCTGGATCACCGACGTGAACATCCCTGTGGACACGGGCGATTTCCGCCTGATGGATCGCAAGGTGGTTGACGTGCTGAAGCAAATGCGCGAGCGGCACCGCTTCCCGCGCGGCATGTCGGCGTGGGTGGGGTTCAGACAAATCGGCGTGGAATATAAACGCGCCGCGCGCCTGGCCGGGGTGACCAAATATCCGTTCAAGAAGATGCTGCGCCTCGCCTTGAACGCGATAACGAGTTTCTCTTACTTCCCCCTGCAAGTGGCGACCTTTTTCGGTTTTCTTTCCGCGGGCCTTGCCATCCTTGCCATCCCCATCGTGGCGGTATTGCGCCTGGCCGGTTCCCATTTCTTCGAAGGTCAGACGACAACCCTCATTTCCGTGCTGTTCCTGGGCGGGGTGCAGTTGATCTCACTGGGAATCCTTGGCGAATACATCGGCCGTCTCTACGACGAAGCCAAAGGCAGACCGCTCTACATCGTCCGCGAAGCGCCGAAGGATTAATTCCCTGACGTTCGAGAGAAAAATCGCTCGAACGTCTTTTTGATTTCCTGCAGCCTGGGCTGGCTTTCGTTTGCCAGCAGCAGCGTCATCCCGAAGGTGATCAAAACGTTTGTGACGAAGAAGAATACCACCTCTTCGAGCGGCAGGATGCCGAAAAAGAGGACGCCGGTCGTCTGCTCTTTCGAAATGGACCAGGTCGTATCGGTCAGCGCGACGATGTCCATCAGCGAGAGATATGTTCCAGGGATCATAATCGCCCAAAAGACCAGTTTGCGGTGATGCCAGAGGATGT
>DAOTXP010000315.1:0-6697 GCA_034435275.1 Anaerolineales bacterium
AGGCGGAAAAGGCGCAATTGGCCGCGAGGCGTTCGAGGATTTTGGGGTATTCGAGGACGTACAGAGTCTTTGAATCCATGGCAGGGGAAATTTAACCACAGATGTACGCGGATGTACACAGATGGCTGGATAATCAAAAACAGACGGACTGACGATTTGGTTAGGAGCCGCGCATCACGCGCACGCGGACCGGCCCGCTGATTCCCTTCAGATCCAGGTTACGGGTCTCCAGTTTGCTTCCGTCCACGCCTGCTTTATCGAGAGCCTGCTGGCTGACGATGATCTCGCCCGCGGCGGCCTTCGAGGCCAGACGCGCGGCCAGATTGACCTCATCGCCAATGGCCGCAATATCGACCAGTCCATCCGCCGCACCCATTGCGCCGAAGTAGGCCACGCCTGCATGGACTCCGATGCCGACCGGGATCTGCTGTCGAATCATCATCTTCGAGAGCCTCTGCGCCACATTCAGAGTCCGTTGTATGTAATTGGGGCCTGCAAAGCCCGCTCCCCAGAACGCGGCCACCGCATCCCCGGCCAGTTTTTCCACCAGCCCGTCTTCTTCGACGATGACGCTGGTCGAATCGACGTAGAACCGGTTGATCAAGCGGCTGAAATCCATCGGGCTCATTTGCTCGGAAAGTGCGGTGGAACCGCGCACGTCCGCGAACAGCATGGACATTTCGACTTCCGCGCCGCCCGGGAACTTACCGGCAAAGTCTTCACAGATACTGCAAAAGCGCGGGTTCAGGCTGGATTGTTTTTTGCCGTACACGGCACGGACAAAGACGCCCCCGATTCCCTGAAACGGCGCGTTGCAGAATTTACAGCGCGGGCTGTGGGGAAGCAGCCGAAGGAAGCGGTGTATCCGCTTCTCGGCGCTGAACGCGCTGGTCGTGAACCATTCGCGCCACATCTCGTCGGCCATGGATTTGTCGTGGCTCATTGTATTTCGCCTCATTTGTCAACGGTAAGACATCTGTCATTTACTCCGCATTGGAATTAAACCACAGATACAGCCAATCAACGAATTGGTTTGTCGAGCAAGAAGGCTCCGCACCGCCTCGGCGACAATCGGCGCATATTGAAAGAGGATACTGCCGTGCGTCGCGCCGTCCACCACCTGATACTCACTATTGCTCGAGAGCGCGGTCAATTCGCGTTGCAGTTCTCCATGAACCGGGTTGCCCTCGGTTGTTGCACTGGCGGAAAGCACGATCAGGGGCATATCGCCTAATTGCACGTTCATCACCTGCGGAATGGAATAGGCCTGCCAGTCGTCGAGTTCGCGGATGGACGTTTCGAAGAAACGCGGCGAGCTGAGAAACAAAAGCAACTCGGCCTGCCGGCGCGGTGGGCTGTTCGTTGGCTGGAACAAATACGGCAGTCCTGCCATGCGCCAGATTCCGAAGCGTCCCAACATCGCGGCCAGATGAAGGCCGCGGCGGATGATCTCCACATCGTTGACGTGAGCGGGGCCGTAGCGCTGGAACTGTTCGGGATGCGAGGGGTCTACGAGCACCACGCCCATCACCTCGTGCTCGTATTCATCTGCGAAGACGAGCATGTTGAGCGCGCCCATCGAATGAGCGACGAGCAGGTAGGGCGGCGGAATGTCTGCGTGGACCAGCGCCTCGTGCAGGACCCGCGCATTGGTCTGTGCGTCGCGGCGTTGACCCGGGGGCGGATCCCCGCTCCAGCCGAGACCGGCGCGGTCGTAGGTCACGACGCGGGCGAAGGCCGCGATCTCGGATTGGAGTCCGGCCATCGAGATGGAGGTCGCGGCCAGCCCCGCGTCAATGACGACCGTCGGCCCGTCGTGTTCTTCTCCCGCAACTTGCAGATGAATCTCATAGCCGCCCACGTCCACCAGTCGACCGGGCGGGGGAAATCTGCGTTTGTCCACTGCGTGGCCGACGGCCTCGAACAGCGCGCCGAGGACGAGGAAGGCCAGCAGGGCAACGCCGAGCAGTTTCAGCGCCCGTTTGAGTGCTCGAAGAACATAGGCGATCACGGGAAGGATTTAATCACAGTTACGCGAGGGGGACAATATGGAAACAATTTTCCCGCGCGCGAGGCACAACAAAAAGGCGGCTGTCGCGCCGCCGATTTTTACACACGAACCAGATTGACGGATTTGGGCATTTCGTCCCACGTCCTGCCGTCCAGCAGCCTGCCTGCTTTCTTCTTTTGCGCGCCGCCCCGCGTAGCAATGCTTACAGCCAGGGCTTATTTTTGTGCAACCAGTAAGTGGATTCCAAGTCGATTCTGTCCATTCGATTGCTGAGCGAGACATTTCTCCTCCGAGAGAATAGAGCAATAATTAGTAGATCACGAAGGTCACGCGTAATTTGCGCTCTTCGCGAAGCACGCAAATACGGTGGTAGAGACCGCATAATACGCGCTTTCGTGAAGTACTGACAATACCGTATTAAATACTGATAGTCTGTGGATTCATAGTGTGTCTACTTATACAATTCAGGCATGAAAAAGGCTGAATTGATTTTGTTCGGAAAATCGGTCAGGCGTTTGAGAGAGCAGAAAGGCTTGTCGCAAGAAGTGCTTGCCGACTTAAGCCATTTGCATCGCACTTACATCGGCGGAATTGAAAGGGGTGAAAGAAATGTGGGGCTATTGAATTTGCTTCGGTTATCAAAAGCCCTGAAGGTTTTACCAAGCGAGTTACTGCAAGACTTTGACAAGAAAGTGATGTCTACAATCTCTATTGAGGGGGAAGGGCATGATTAAACTTTGTAATGAGATTATTCCTTCTCGTTCTGCTTACGAATCTGTACAGCCAAGGCTATGCCAATTGCCCAAAGGACATTCTGGCAAACATAGTGAGTTTCATTACCTTGACCATTTACGGACAGTGCAAAAATCTGTCGCTGAAAAAATCAAGCGTGATTCGACCATGACCACAGGAGCCGCCTGGAAAAGCGAAGAGGCTGGACCAAACAGGATTCTTCGATGGGTTATGTTGCTATCATACGGCGAATTGGCGCGATACAACATACGCATGGATAAATTGAAGCCTCAAGTTGTTGCCAAATTGAGAGAGAAGGCGGCAACTTATGACGATTGCATGTCGGTGGCAAAGAAACTTGCATGGCTTGTGTATCAAATGAATAACGCTCCGAAACCTGCGCAGGAAATAAAGAAATACCTGGAGAGTCACTTTGGTGCGATGAAGCCAGGAAGCACTACTTGTATCATTTGCAGGGAGAAGTTGGATTTCTCCCTGTTTTCAAAGGCGCAAAGGGGAAAGGCGGAAATTGAGACTGGGCATATCAGCCCCCGCGAACATAACGCCGACAATGTTGGTTTTGCTCATAGGGAATGTAATATCGCGCAAGGCAACAAGACAGTCTCAGAGTTTCACAAATGGATTCGGGAAATCATCCAACGCGTCGACGCTGACTAAAGTTCATAACCAGCATGCTCGAATTCTTTTAGTCGCTTAAGCAAATCTGACCGTCCTTGGATAAGTTGGCGAAATTCGCCAATCGCCTTGTCCCATTCCGCGTTTCGCTTTGGAACGGGGATCATGATTTCATTTAGCCTGCTTCCAAGCGAGCCCAGCGTTGATTGAATAAAAACCAAGTTGCGGATTTGATGTTGAATCATCGGCAAATTCAAAATGTACAAGAACTCAATGGCATCGATCGGCGATTTAGGAGTCACTGTAATGATTCTTATGTGGCTTTGAACTACGCAAACGTAATTATGTTCATGCAGGATCGCGCAGCGTCCAATCCTGTACCTGCCATCCACTACCATCAAAATATCATTGGGAGCTAATTGTTCCAACGCGCGAAATTGCTCGTAAACTTCCTCGCTGACCGAGCGCGTAGGGTCAATGGAAACTTCGTAATTTGAAATATCCGAAGTGCGGATAAAGGGAATGTCTCCCGTTCCATAAGATTCGGCGCCGACTTCATGACCTTTCCTAATGACCAGGTAGCCTCTCTTCACCATTTCTCGAATGGAAATTAATTCCGCTCCGAGTCGTTGGGCTTCTTTTTCGAGTTCTTTGAGCGGCGATTTGTCGTAGTATCTCGGACACAGGTAATAAGGGTCGGTAATTTCCACGTACTGCCATGGCGTCACCTCCGTTGAACGAACCTTGAAACTATCCCCAATCAAAGGATAATCGTCAGGATAGGATTCTCCATTCGTTTTTACAACCCTGCCTCTTCGGTCATGTCCGCAGTTGAGCGCAACAGCCATCCATGCCTTACTGGATTTCTCCTGATGTGATGGACTTTCGCTCTTCTCAAAGAAAAGGACATTGGTTTTGGTGTCAGTACTGGGTTGGAATGTTGTTCTCGGACAATCGAGTAATGCGACAATACTTCCCTGGCTTCTTATGAAGTCCCAAACGTAACCCATGTTGGTATTGCCGAACACGCCTTCTGGCAGGACAATCCCCATTTGCCCGCCAGGTTTCAATAACTTGATACAAAGTTCGATGAACAGAATTTGAGGATCCTGGGCGTCTCGCAGTTGGGAATCCTGCACCCATCCCGAATCGGAGAACGCCCATCTGTGACCCAAACGAAACTGTTTGAGAATTTCCCTTTCCGTAACTTTGATTTTTGCGCCAAAAGGCGGATTGGTCAGAACGTAGTCCGCATTGAAAGGCGACTGATCTTCGGGCAAATTCATCAATGCTTTCATATCCAGCGAATTGCAGTTCAAAATAATTCCGCGTTCAGGCGCGACAATTTCCAGCGTCGCCTCTGCAAGCCGACACAAATCTTTGTCCTTGTCAATTCCAATCAGTTTACCGACGGTTTGATTCTGAATTCCTCCAGCCGCGTTACTCTGAAAGGCATGCGCTTCTATCAAAAAGCCGCCAGTTCCACAGGCGGGATCAACAACCTTCGCCTCCAGGGGGGGATTTAAAACCGCGATCATTGCCTTGACGAGTGATTTGGGTGTGAAAAACTGTCCCTTGTCACCCCTCAAGCGCGGACCCATTAGAGCCTGAAACGCTTCCCCCATCACATGAGCAGAGGCGGATTGCAAAGACAAACCAGATAACTCGCCCAGCCCGTATCGCAAGGCTTTATCGTCCAGATAAAACTTGTCCTCATCAGTTATCAAATGCGGGAAGTTGTCTTTCAACAGCGGCAATAGCAATTCATTGGCGTTTCCCTTTTTGTTCAAAAAATCTGCAATGACATCTAGGGCGTTGGTTCTTTCAGCGACAATCTTGCATAACAGTAAGTTCGACAGGTCGGACATGATTTTTTCCGACCGACTCGAATTGCTGTTTGAATAAAGATGATAATAAAGTTTCTTGAACGCGGACGCGTATATCTTTTCGCTGGAATCCAATTGCTCATCGAGACCCGAAAGCCTAATTTGATAAGCGATACCAAGTTCTCGAACAGATTTTTGTAAGGCTGTTTTCGACATGAATTTTCCTGTGACGGCAACCAATATACTTTGGGCTGATGATTATGAGTAGCGGTTGGATTTTACCACATGTCCCCCTCATCCTCCTCCGCCCAGCCGCGCCACTGCTCTGCCTCCTCCGCCCCCACAAACCTGGGACCCGCGCCTCCTTCCTTCAGCAAATCCCGCGTGCGACAGTTCAACACCGCCTTCGCTGCCTCGATTCCCGAAGCCGTGACCCCCGCCACGCCGTGACTGAGCGTGCTTGCTCCGCACAGGTACAAGCCTTCGAACTCTGCCCGCGGCGGGAATGCCCACGGTCCCACCTGTTGTGGCGATTTCTCGATGCCATATAAATTTCCGCGCGTGGCGTTGAGATAATGCTCGTTCGTCAGCGGCGTGCCGAGGCTCCAGAACACGATGTGTTTGCTCAACCCAGGGATGCGCTTCTCCAGTCCGCGCACCATGCGCCACGCCAGGTCTTCCTTCATCGCCTCGTAGTCGGCGGGGCGCGCGCCATAGCGCGTGTGCGCCCACTTCTCGAACGCATCATAACCCACGAACGCGAACGACTCGCAGGTGTGATGTCCCGCCGTCGGTCCCGTCTTGTGCATCTTGGATGGGTCTTTCAGCGTCGTCACCGTCAGGAACATGCCAGGCGGCGTCTCCTCGCGCAGCAGCGCATCGGTCAACCCGTCGGCGTAAATCTTGTCAACATCCGCATTGTCGTAATACCACATGTTGCCCGAGTCGAGTCCCGCGCCGCGCAGGTCCATGTCGGTGGCGAAGAACAGGCTGAGGCACGACGTCGAATATCGGACAGAATCCACTTTCCGCTTGAGTCGAGCCGAGACTTTGTCCCTCCCAATCAATTGACCGAACGTCACTTCGGGATCGGCATTGGAGATGACGACGCCCGCGCGGATTTCTTCTCCCGATTCCAATTCGACGCCCAAAACTTTTCTCCCCTCAAGCATGATCCGCTTCACGCGTGACCCAAGCCTGATCTGCCCACCCGACCTTTTCAACGCCCGAACGAACGCGCGCGGAATCGTGAACGCGCCTCCGAGCGGATACCAGCCGCCATTGAGATAGTGATGAGTGATGCCCGCGTGCATGAACGCGCTCACCCGCGACGGCGGCAGTCCATGATCCCCCGACTGTCCCGCCAGCACGCCGCGCAGAACGGGATCGCTGACGTGGGCATTGATGAGGTCGGCGCCGGTGGCGCGCACCCACTTGAGTAGATTGCCCATCCCCTTCGCGGCTTCGAGGGGGCTCTCCAGCCTGCCGAGGT